>JBBTAR010000108.1:0-3493 GCA_038044065.1 Nanobdellota archaeon | reverse complement strand
TTCTAAATAAAACTTTCCAAATTCAGCTGCAAAATAATCGCGCGAGCCATGAAGCCTTTGGAATTTTTTGAAAACTTTTCTTACTGCGCGCTCTGCGAAATCAGACAGCTGTGCAGACTTATCTTTGTACCTTTCATAGTCAAATGCAATAAAAAAGTCTGCGTCAGATATTCCCGGAAGCCATGTTCCTTTTGCAGCAGAGCCTCCGAGCATGACTTTTGCGCTGATTTTTTCTGATTTCAGCTGCTTTTCCAGTTTTTCTGTTACTTCTAAAACTGTTTTTGATAAAGCCAGCTCTTCCTGCTTTGTTGGATTAACGAGCCTGCCTGCTTCTTGAAGGACTGCCAGCGCCATGTAATAAGCTTTAAATTGATATTATTAATTCTTTCCACGGGTCTGTGGTCTAGTGGTACGCGCTCGAAGCAAAGCTTCGGCTGGCCAAGCTGAACAAAGTTCAGCTGGATCCAGCGAAATAAAAATTTCGCTTGGTTTCGTGTGCGCACAAAATGACGTCTCCTTCACATGTCGCAAAAGGTTCGCATTAGCGGACTTTCTTTCGGAAAGGGGAGAAGATCGCAGGTTCAAAAAAACGTTGAACGTAAAACGTTTAGAAACTCCTGCCAGACCCATTCGCAATCATTAAATATCCATTCTGATTCGTAGATTCATGCGCTCACTGAACAGTTCGCAGGTATTGATTGCGGTTATAGTAACAGTTATTATTAGCGCGCTTATTTCTGCAACTTATATTGGCAGCATCCAGAGCAACAAAATCAGCGGGTATGCTGGCCTTACATATAACCGAACCGGGCTTTGCGGAAATAACGAAGTTGATGCCATAGCAAATGAGGAATGCGATGGCATTGAGGACAGCAAATGCGCTGGGCGATGCAATAACAATATCTGCATGTGCTTTGCAGAGTCAGAAAAGCGCTCAAAAGAACTTAACACACTGTACGAATATTATTATTTCTTTGACAAGCTGAACAGCGGAGAATCAAACTTTATACAGAATGACAAGCCAGGCATAAGTTTCACGCAGTTAAATTTTACAGTAAACCATACGCAGAAGGAATTCAAGATAATTGCAAACACAAATGCTAGCTGGCCAGCTGGGCTAAAAAAGTTTGACAGCGGAGCAACATATCAGCTTTTCAGGATTTGGCTTCATAACATAACTGCTGGAAACATAACTTCTGCAACAATGCAGTTCAGGGTTCCAAAAAGCTGGCTGAAAGATGGCAATTACATGCAGTCAGACATAACTCTGAGGCGCCATTCTGAAGTTTATTTTGAATATCATTATGAATGGGAAAAACTCGCGCCGAAACAAATTGGCGATGATAACTCATATTATAAATACGAAGTTGAAACGAAACTGCCTGCATACTTTGCTGTTGTAGCTGAAAAGCCAGCCATCTGCGGAAACAACATCTGCGAAAAAGATGAGAATACTGCAAACTGCTGTGCAGATTGTGGTGTACGGCAAAGCAATGAGGCTTGCGTAAATAACACGGCGATAGAAATAAGGTGCGGAGATAACTACTGCGATACTCTGCATAATGAAAGCACTGCAAACTGCTGTATTGATTGCGGATGCCAGTCTGCCAGCGAAACCTGCGAGTTTAATGCATGCCAGACACTCACTCTCTGCGGAAACAATGTATGTGAATCATCTGAAAGTGCAGCGAACTGCATACAGGACTGCGGAAGCAAGGTTTTCTTCAGCCCGATATTTTTCATAATACTCGTAGCATTAGGCGCAATTGCTTTTTTCGTATTCCGCGAATTCCAAAATGCAAAACCAGAGAAAAGAAGCGGGCCAATATTTACAGACAAAGATAATGAGGAAGACTTGCGTGAAAGGATAAAAGAACTGGTTGGCAGGCACCACGCACATGGCATGCGCGAAATCCTGCTAAGGGAAGGCTGGAACAAACAGCTCATTGAAAAATTACTCAGCCAGAGCAAAACAGAATTCGCGCCGATTGTCCCTGAATCGCATGACTTGTACAAGCACATGCTTTCTGAGCTAAAAACAAAGCCAATATCCGTGGTAAAAGAAGAATTGCTAGGGAAGGGCTGGCCTGCAGGCAAGGTAGACTCTGCTGTGCGAAAAATCATGCTTCTAAGCCTGGCAAAGAAGTACGAAATCCATGAAGGCAGCAGAGATGCTGAAAAGTTCAACAAATTCGCAGAAGCTTGCAGAAAAGCCGGCGGGATGAAGGAAGATGCCAAAGAAGTCCTGATTTACTTGGGCTGGAGCCCGCACATAGTCGAACGGGCACTGCAGCAGATTTTCGGCACAGAATAAAAAGTTATAGAATTCCGCAGGATTTCCAATCCAAAAGTTTGCTTTCAGATGGAGCCGCTTGGCTTGCTTTCCATTCTTTTAACTAATTATTTGTGCTGGCGCTACTAGTTAAAGTTATGAAAAATCACGCGTGATTTTCCATCCCGTTAACTCGCCACGGCGAGTTAACGTTATAAATCTTTTTTAACAGCAGAAATCCATGGTCAGCGTATCAACTATGCTTTTGATAATTTCCATAGCCATAAGCTTCTTTTCAACAATAATTCTAACAAAAACATGGATTCGCGCAGCAAGGAGATTCGGGCTTGTCGGCAAAGATATGAACAAGCTTGAAAAGCCAGATGTTGCAGAAGGCGGTGGGATTGCAGTCCTGTTCGGCTTGCTTGCGGGCTTATTTTTTTATATTTTCATAGTAACTTTTGTTTTCCATTCACAAAGACATCTAATAGATATACTTGCCTTGGTTTCTGCTCTGCTTTTGGCTGGCTTTCTCGGATTTATAGATGACATTCTTGGATGGAAACAGGGTTTAAAACAATGGCAGAAGCCCTTGCTGATGCTTCCTGCAGCAGTCCCGCTGATGGTTACAAACCTCGGGCACGCAACAATGGCTGTCCCGGTTATAGGAAAAATTAATTTCGGAATTATTTACCCTCTTGTGCTAATACCTGTTGGAATAATCGGCGCATCAAATGGATTCAACATGCTTGCCGGAATGAATGGCTTGGAGGCTGGCATGGGGGCTATAATACTTTCAGCGCTGGCATGTGTTGCCTACTTAAATAATTATTCATGGGTTGCGCTAATTGCTGCTCTCGCAGTTGCAGGCCTGCTTGCATTCCTGCTTTTCAATAAGTTTCCAGCGAGAGTATTTCCAGGAGATAGCCTTACTTACTCAATCGGTGCGCTCATCGCAGCACTTGCGATACTGGGCGACATGGAAAAAATAGCAGTGGTTTTATTTATTCCTTATTTTTTGGAATTCCTGCTCAAGGCAAGATTCTGGTTCAAAATAGACAGTTTTGGCCAGCCTTTGCCAGATGGAACTTTAAGCATGCCAGCAAAAGTTGGCTCGCTTACTCATATTTTCGCAAAGATTTTCAAGACAGAGAAAAAAACAGTCCACGCGCTATTACTCATGGAGGTACTGCTTGCAGGCGCCGCAATAATTATGTCATA
>JBBTAR010000107.1:0-2039 GCA_038044065.1 Nanobdellota archaeon | reverse complement strand
CGCAGGTTTTGAATGAAAAAGAGATTTCTGTCTTGGTAAAATTGGCTAAAAAATCAGAAAACCACTATAAATTCCCGCAGGACATGGAATGGGCAGTCGAAGGCGGAAGGATTTACATGGTGCAGACAAGGCCAGTAACTACTTTGCACAGGACAGAGAGCCCAATAAAAGAAGAATCACAGGCTGGCGAGGCCATACTTCACGGGCTTGGCGCATCTTCTGGAATTGCTTCTGGAAAAGTAAAACTTGTTCAGAGTATCGGAGACTTGGATAAAGTCGAAAAAGGAGACATTCTTGTTGCACAGATGACAAATCCTGATTATGTGCCTGCCATGCAGAGGGCAGTTGCAATTGTTACAGATGCAGGCGGAATTACTTCTCATGCTGCGATTGTCTCGAGAGAAATGGGCATTCCTGCTATTGTTGGTACAAAAGAAGCTACAAAACTCCTGAAAGATGGAGATGTGATAACTGTCGACGGGCATGCTGGCAAGGTTTTCAGGGGCGAAATAAGGATTGAAGTGCCAGAAGCGCCTGTTGCCAGTTCGGCTGTTGTTAGTTCCTCGCCAATTGAACAAATCAAAAACGAAGAACCTGAAAAATCAGCAACACGTACAAAAATAAAAGTTAATATCGAACTGCCTATGTCTGCAAAAAGAGCTTCGGCAACAGGTGCAGATGGCATTGGATTGCTGAGGCTTGAGGGAATTATTGCGTCCGGCAAGATTCATCCAGGCAAATACCTCAGAGACCGAAGGCTTGACGAGTATGAAAAATTAATATATGATGGTGTAAAAGAAATTGTTTCTGAATTTGAAGGCAAGCCTGTGTGGGTAAGGACATCTGATATAAGGACGGATGAGTTCACAGAGCTGGAAGGCGGAGAGGATGAGCCGAAAGAAGCCAACCCAATGATTGGCTGGCATGGCATCAGGAGAAGCCTGGACTGCCCAGATTTATTGAAAGCAGAATTTTCAGCAATCAAAAAATTATACGATGAAGGATTTACAAAAATCGGAATAATGCTCCCATTTATTATTTCTGTTGATGAAGTAAGGCAGGCCAAGCAGACCTTGTCTGAAGTCTGGTTCGGAGATGGAACTTCTGCAGCCCTGCCGATTGAATTCGGAGTGATGATTGAGACTCCTGCAGCTGTTTTGATAATAGAATACTTATGCAGGGAAGGGATTGATTTCATTTCTTTCGGGACAAATGACTTGACACAGACAATTCTCGGTGTTGACAGGGGCAATGAGAATATAGCAAAATTATATTCTGAAAGGCATCCTGCTGTTTTGAGAGCAATAGAGCATGTGATTAAGATATGCAAGATGCAGAATGTCAAGACGTCTGTGTGCGGGCAGGCTGGCTCTGATACTGACATGGCAGAAATCTTGTTTAAGTTCGGAATTGATTCAATTTCAGCAAATATTGATGCAGTTGGCAAGATTAGGAAGAAGATTTCCGAATTAGAGGCAGAGCAACTTTAACTATTTATCAGTAATTGTAATCTGCAAAATATAATTTACAAGAAACAAATGTATTTAAATAAAAAACATTTTTTATTTTCGAGGTGCTTATGGTGGACAAAATCTGCGTAGTGTGCAACGAATCTGTTTATGCCACTATTTGCGCACTTTGCCTGACGGACAGGACAGAAGCATGGCTTGAAGGGAAAAAACTATCCATGACGCGTGAATTCAGGCAGCAGGTAAGATTATTTTTAGACTCTCTGAAGAAAAGGTCAACAATGAGATGCTCTATGTGCCGGACAGAGACAATAGCGACATGCCATATGTGCTACCTTGAGAATATTGGAGGCTGGCTCGCCAGAAAAGACAAAGGGCTTGCGGTTGATTTTGTCAAGGGCTTTAACACTGGATTAATTAGCAACAGCTTTAAAGAAGAGATTTATGCTTAATTTATTCCCGCAGAGCTTTTTTAGTGAGAGCCCTTAGATAATTGCCCTTGTATTTGCGGTATTTCTCTCCATCATTATTCGCAAACTTAACTGCTTTTTTCTTTACCCGCGAATATTC
>JBBTAR010000106.1:3753-5514 GCA_038044065.1 Nanobdellota archaeon | reverse complement strand
ATATTTGAATTTTGGCATTTTTTGCAAGCCATCAAAACTTTCCCGCGGCATTATGAAATACAAAACAGGATATATCTCTTGAACGCAGTCCGCTAATTTTTCAAGCTCACTGCGCGCAGGTCCTGTTGGAATCGGCTGAGCCACATACAAAATATACTGATCTATTTTTTTTCTAGGCATGCTTTTATGCAAGTTGGGTATTTTTAAAAATCTATCGTGGGCAAGATTTAAGAGGTATAACTTGCTATTTATTTTATGATAGATATATGCATCCCTGCGGGCAATGAGACGGAGCTTTTGGAAAAGGCAGGCAAGCTCGGATACTCTAGCGTTGTATTTTTATATCCATTCAAAACTGCTTCAGAGATACAAAAAAAGAAAAATGAACTGAAAAATCTTAAGAATGTTTTTGTCGGAACTTATATTCGCGCAAAAATAGCAAGCGACATAAGAAAATTAGAAAAACTCCACAGGGATTCTGACCTGATTGCAGTTTCATGCCAGAATGAGGACTTGGCCAGGCTTGCTTCTGAATGCAGATTTGTTGACTTGGTTTTTGAAATAACTCTGCAGACTGGAAAAGACGGGTTGAAATACAGATATTCAAATCTGAATGCAGTAATTGCGAACATGATGAAAGAGCACAAACAATCATATGGCCTGTCTTTCTCGCACTTGCTTGCTTTTGAAGGAAAGCAGAGAGCAAAGGTCTTGGGCAGAGAGATGCAGAATGTTTATCTGGCTAGGAGAAAAATCCCAATTATTACTGCATCTTTCGCGTCGAAGCCTGAGCAGATGCGCTTGCCTGAAAACTTATCTGCAGTTGGACGAGTTTTGGGGCTGAACTATCCGCAGTCCAAGGCATCTGTATCTTTTGCGATTGAAAGTATTTTGAAAAGGAAAGAACAAATCAGAGATAGGAATTATGTACGGGCTGGCGTTAGGATTATTGATTAATAATTTTTAGTTAAAAATATCATCGAATAAGCCTGATGATGCGGGTTTTGGATTTGGAATAGTTACTAATAGTGCTTCTAAAAAAGTTTCAGCGGTTTTTTGCCCGTTTCGTATTATATCTGAATGTGCATTTACGCGCACTGTTGCAGTCCAGCCAGAGCCAATCTGTGGCTGGCCATCTGCTCTATGAATCTCTGATTGATGAACGTTTCCGGTGTGTTCCATGTCAGGCCTGCGGATTGCAACAATATCTGTTATTGCATCGTCAATTCTGCGGACTAGTGGCTTGATTAAATAATGGCTTGGCAGCATTGCATTAAGTGTTTTTAGCTTTACGTAAAGCGAGTGGCGATATGCCATGAAGTCAGCATAAGTTTTTCTTGTCGATTCGCACCATGCAATAATTGGCGGTTTTGATGTGCCGCGCAGGAGTATTTGCAGATTTGGCTGGGATGGCAGAAATTTTATGTCTTTTTGTGGCACAACTTGCTGAGTGATGTCTGTTTGGCGCGTAAAAATCTCAGGATATGCCTGTTGAAGCATGTTTGCGGCTTCAAACTCTTTTTTCTCACCCCAAGCCTTGTTTTTAGCATACGCATCAGTACCTTGTTCTGCCATATTATTGTTTTTTAGACACTCATTTATAAATTATTTATAAACCTTTAGCATTTTATTCACTAAATAGTAGCGAAATATAGAAAGGTTTAAATATCTATTCTGCAGTATATTCGTACTGTCTTAGCTCCGGTTAAGCAGTGGCGACTGACTTCGGTTAGTCGTTGGTGGTGGGTATTTACCTCCTTA
>JBBTAR010000106.1:0-3653 GCA_038044065.1 Nanobdellota archaeon | reverse complement strand
GGTAATTCTAATCGTCAGTGGCCAGCCCACCACCCTTTTATATTATCAATGGCCTGCCGAAACTAATTTATACTTCTGTTTTTCTAGGAATTTATGGATGACGAAAGCAGAAATACACTTCGGTTAAAAAATGCTGCATTTGTGCAGAACATAGTCAAAAAAGCGCAGGAAAAGGATGAGCCTGCCAGCCCAAATTTCGGCGAAAAGGACATCCAGAAAATAGAGAACCTTACAAATAAGCTCAAAGATACTTATTCTGAAAAATGGGCTGCTGAACTGAAGAAAAAGAGATAAGCGGATTAGTTGAAAATTTATAAAGCCATTTTTGTGAGCGATTGTATGAATGACATTGCAAATATATTCGACTGTCTTTCGCGTTTGGAATTCAAAACAAAAGGCAGTTCATACGTGCGAGAAATTAAACCTGGCGTTGGCATCGCAGTTGGCATTGATAAAACTGGTTGGACAGTAATGCCACTGCTGCACGTAATAAAAATTCTGCCACGCGGCAAAACAATTAACGATGTTACAAAAAAGATAGACGATTTACTTGATGAAGACGGCGAATTGAATCCGATTAAAAACTCACAGCACGGAGAAGGTCATAGTGCGAAGGAATTCTTACGCGCGGTTGAAATAGTAAGAGATTATTTAAAAAAAGTTATAACTGCGTATGAAATTAAATTTTGATCGTACAACTGAACCACTGTTCAGCTATGCATAAAATTCTAAATTTTTATTGTATCGCCATTCTTCGGAGCAACTGCTTCTATGCCGAATCTGCCTTTCATTTCTGTTGCAAATTTATCGCAGTAATCCCCGTGGATTGCCGCAATCTTGTTTGGCCTGACTTTTTGTATGAATTTAATTAATTCTGTGCGGTCTGCATGGCTCGAGAAGCTGAATGAATGGATTTTCATTTTAACTTTGAAGTCCAACGCACCTACGATATATCTGTTTGTGTCCAGCATATACCTGCCAGCTGTCTTTGGTATTTGGTAGCCTGTGAACATTATCGCGCTTTTTCCATCTGAATACATATTCTTCATGTAATGCACAATAGGCCCGCCTTCCATTGCACCGCCAGTTGTCACTATGATGCATGGCTCTTTCATTGCATTGTTCCGTTCTTCGTTTTCATATAATGGTATTGCCATGCTGATTGCGTCTTTCAGTTTTTTATAATCGCGGATGTATTCCGGGTATTTCAGGGCAATTTCTGTTGCGGCTTTTGCCATGCCGTCCAGATAAATAGGAACATCTGCGCCATACTGTTCGAGAATCATCAAAATCTCAGGCGCCCTTGATGCAAAAGTCGGCATCAGGACTTTTCCGCCTGTTTCGATAGTTGCCTGAATTGTTTCCCAAAGCCTTTTTTCTTCATCCTTTCTTTCAGGCTGGTCGCGAGTGGAATATGTATTTTCCATTATCATTAAGTCAACATTTGCTGCATGGGCTTTTGCGCCTGAAATTAATTTAGTAGGTTCTAATTTGAAATCGCCCGTGTATAATATTTTTTTTCCATCCATAGTGAGCAGGAACATTGCAGAGCCAGGTATGTGGCCTGCATCCCAAACTTCCATCTTGCATCCCGGGGCTGGCTTGACCTCCTCACCATATTTTACTTTAGTTATATCCTTCATCATTTTCAGAATATCTGCTGGGTGGTAATGCGGATCTCTTTCTTTTATCCGCGCAACTTTCAAAGAATCGTGCAGCAATAGGTCAGAAAAGTCAACAGTCGGTGCAGTCATGTGCATTCTGGCTCTTGTCCTTTTGTGAAGCACTGGCGCGGAGCCAAGATGATCGAGATGGCCGTGCGTTATGAAGCAGGCATCAACAGGGCCTTTTGGTATCATCGGCAGTTCGCCGTCCTCGACATGAAGGCCAGCATCAAAAGCAATCCGTTGCCTGTTGCTTTCTATTAGAAAAGAATTCCTTCCAACTTCGTGGCCTGCTCCGAGGCATGTGATTTTCATTTTTCGAACCTCTGGTGAGAAAAGTGATTATCAAAACCAACAACGCGTATAAAGTTTTGATTTATCATTTTAAGCCTTCTTCTTGTGTTCGGCAGGCTGTACTGTGCTAATTTCTACGCCAAGCTTCTTCAAAGCGTCGAAATGCGCCTTCAGAAGTGCATCAACAATCCCGACAACTTTTACAAATTCCTCGCGCTCCTTGAGAAGCGTTGAAATTGCGCCCTTGTGGAAACCTATTTGTTCGCCCTTTGATGGTTCAGCTTGTTTCTTTTCTGCCATAAAACTACCTTGATTAGTTGGCGCAATTGATATTTAAAAAGGTGTTGATGCAAACCTTTATAACAATAAAACGGGTTCTAAAAACATGGCCGTAGAATTTAGATTGAAATTGCTTTCAGCAGAGTTACTTACCTTTCTCGCAGTCCAGCTCATTGCCTTGTTTGTTGGCTGGCGGTTGGTAAGCACAGGCCAGGTTGATTTCCAACCAGTAGGCCAGTCCATAGGGTCTTTTCTGATTGCATTTGCAATTGCAACAACTTTGATAATTTTATTCATCAAATTCATAAAATTCAATTTCGCGTACAAGGGATTTTTCGCTCTGATTCTTTTTGTTGGCTCAAGCATTGTGTTTTCCGCTTTCTTTCCCGAATGGATTGCTTTTTTCCTAGCAGTTGGCGTCGTTGCAGTTAGATTTTTGATTCCAAATATTTTGACGCATAACCTTGCACTTTTCCTTGCGCTTGCAGGGGTTTCTGCACAGCTTGGAACTTTTCTGAGAGTTCCAGCAGTAATAATTATTCTGATTGCTTTGTCTATTTATGATGTTATCGCAGTTTTCAAAACAAAGCATATGGTTACTATGTTTAAGAGCCTGATGGACAGAGGTGCGGTAATGGGCTTGGTTATTCCGGAAAAGCTGTCTGATCTGGGCAGGCCTACGCATCATGCAGTCAAGGCAAAGCTGAGCAAGTCTGACAAGAAGCAGTTCATCATGCTCGGCGGCGGAGATATCGCATTCCCAGCAATGTTTGCGATTTCAGCTTTGGCAGAATATGGATTGGCGCAGTCCATTGGAATTGTGGCTGGCTCGCTGTTTGGAATTGCCGCAATCCACTTCTTGTTTATTTTCGGCAAAGTAAAAGCACTTCCAGCCTTGCCGCCACTGGCAATCTGCTCAATCGCAGGGTTTTTAATTTCATTTTTGTTATAATTTTCATGGCGTTCAAAACAATCAGTGAAGGAGCAGTAAAGCTTAACATTCCGATAGCTAAAAGAATTTACGATGCAGATGTATTCTACAATCCAGTAATGGTTGTGAATAGGGATATTTCTGTTTTAATTGCGAAAGTTTTTGGATTCGGGACTGCTGTTGACCTTCTATCTGCAACGGGAATCAGGGCATTACGGCTGAAAAAAGAGGCGAATATAAAAGAAGTCTGCGCGAATGATGCAAACCCGCGCGCAGCAAAGTTAATAAAAGCAAATGCAAAACTAAATAGATTAAAAATAAATATCACAAACCTAAAGGCAAACGATTTTTTTTGCAGAACTTCGCATGGGTTTGACTATGTTGATATAGATCCATTTGGTACGCCAGTGCCTTTTCTGGATTTAGCTGTTGTGCGTTCTGTGAAGAAAGGCGGAGTGATTGGGGTTACTGCCACAGATACTGCG
>JBBTAR010000105.1:0-1389 GCA_038044065.1 Nanobdellota archaeon | reverse complement strand
ATGGGCTGGTAGCTTAGACAATGCAATTGTTCTCGCGAACACTTGTGTTCAAGCAATCCGGTGGAGCGGTCGTCTTATATGGCGCTTGCCGTCAGGCAAGAAACTAAGTCCACGACAGGCCGGAGGTTCAAAGCAGGCGAAGCAGGCTTTAAGCAACGCTTCGTTTGGTGCAAATCCTCCCCGGCCCATACTATAATCTTTTTAAACCAATAACAAACAACTAATTTGTGCTCTCGTCGTCTAGAAGCATCCTTTTCTTCTCGCGAGAAGAAAAGGCTCCTTGGAATCCAAAAGAAGAGGCTGGCGGTTAAACCGCCAAAATTTCAAGATGCAGGACAACCCGGTCAAGGATGATGGCCTTTCGAGCCGTCGGCGCGAGTTCAAACATGGCGAAAAGCTACGCTTTGCCGCAAGCTTTCCTTCAGAAAGTCTCGCCGAGAGCACTCATATTATGAAAATAAAATTACTCCTCAAAAAAGATTTATCTGCTGCGCACAAGATGCACCAAAATTATATTGGCGGATATCTTTATGATTTTTTCAAGCAAGAATACGAAAAGCGGCCAACATTATTTGTTGCCTGCTATGATGGAAAAAAACTAATAGGCGTATGCTGGGGCTATAAGGATAGGCACAACGCCATATTAGCTGGAATTGCAGTCAATATAAAATACCAAAAGAAAGGTATTGGTGCTAGGTTATTGGAAGCTTTTGAAAAACAAGTTAAAAAAATCAAAATACATAAAATTAGCATTGCTGCAGCTAATGTGCCAATTAATGTTGTTGGTTTTTACGAAAAGGCTAATTACAAAATCATAAAATCACATAAACAATATACGACCATGAAGAAAAAAATTTAATCCAGCCATTCCTTCTTCTTAATCTTCTCAGGCAGGTAAGTCTTGGCAGTAAAATCAATAGACTTTGCAACAAGCGCATCAGATTCTATTGTGTATCCAAACTTAGCTAATTTATCTAGTTCGTCCTGCCACTCTTTTGACTTAAACCAATCATACGCTTTGACTTCTCTAATTCTCTTTGCATCATCATCATTCATCTTGATGAGCGCAGTCTTCGGGAGCTTGAACTTTGCATAGTCATCCACGTTAAAGCCTATATATTTCGCAGATGGCGCAGCTGCTTTTTCAGAAAAGAAAGCTAGATTGATTGAGCCCTGCTTATAAACAGAGTAAATATAATATCCATACACGTCCATGTCGCAGAAAATATAAATTGGCAGTTTCAGCTCTTTCTCAAATCTTGCCAAAAGCCTTCTCTCTGCTCTGGCAGGCTGGCCTTTGCCAGTCATGAGTATGCAGTTGTTCTTCTCCCAGTATCTCTGCTGGTTTAACAAATTCCAAACCGCATATTTTTCTACAACTAAAATATA
>JBBTAR010000104.1:0-2997 GCA_038044065.1 Nanobdellota archaeon | reverse complement strand
AAGCGAGTGTCCAAAGGGTTCGGTTAAGAATAATTTAATAGATGCAGGCATAAAGATAAAAGCGGAGAAAGAGGAAAAGAAGGAGTAATATGGCCCTATTTGATTTTATGAAAAAGAAAGATGAGTTTGAACAAATACCTGGCCTGCCTCCGCTTCCGCCTTTGCCTCCTGAATTCCAGCAGGCAGAATCGCAGATGCCACCAATGCCAGAGATGCCGGGAATGCCGCCACAGTTTCCTTCTGCTCCAGATGCTGTTGCGCAGATGAGAGCACAGGGAATGCAGAATCAGGACATTGTAAATTCAATGAGAGCACAGGGCTACCCCAGCACAGATATTCTTTCAGGAATGCAGGCCCAGCAGATGAGGCAAGCACCTCCTCCGCCAATTCAATACCCTGCTCTTCCTCCGATGCCTGCAGCGCCTCCACCTCCAACAAGGCCAGTGATTGGCCCAAGCAAGGAAGACGTAGTAACTCTGCTGACAGAGGATATCCAGCAGATTGCAGAATCAATAATAGAAGAAAAGTGGGCAAAGGCGAAAAAAGACCTTGTTGATGTTGATAAATTCAAGGAAGATGTTGATGATAAATTAAGCAAGATAGAAGAATCAATTGCAGGGCTCCAGCAGAGGATGGATGGGCTTGAAAAATCTATTTTCGGCAAGGTTGAAGAATACGGCAAGGGCATGAGCGATGTTTCAACTGAATTAAAAGCAATGCAGAGAGTGTTCTCAACGGTAATGCCTACGTTTACATCAAACATAAAAGAAATGCAGGGATTATTAGAAAGCGCAAGAAAGAAAAAGAAATGAGCGATAAGAATTTTATTATAGAAGTAATTGGATTGATTGTTTTAATCGCACTCACAACAATAGAATATTTTCGCCCTGGAAATGAAATTTCTTTTTGGCTATTGCTGGCAATAGCTGTTTTTGTTGTAATATATGTCATTTATGCGTATGTGAAACAAAAAATTGAAGCCATTGGTGAAATTAGGCAAAGAGTTGACACTCTCGAACAAAAACTAAATTTTAAAAACGACATTCATGATATGGATAAGAGGATAAGCATGCTTGAGAAAAATGTTAAACGGTAATTTGGCAAAAAAAAGTTTGGACCCTGGTACAGTCATATTAGTAATCATAGTGTTGCTTATTATTCTGTATTTAAAATCAAAAGGTTTGATATAATTACTTTACTTTTTCCCTGACAATTACATATACTCCCATTGCAAGTATAAAGAAGAAAATCAGCATGCCAAGGATTGTTGGGTGGAAAAGGATGGCAAGCCCCTGAGCCATTGACTTTTGCTCCGGCGTCTGCGTGAAGTTTGCTGGGGCCAGCTCTGGACTAGCAACATACTGGAATTCTGGAAATACAACCACGACTGCAATTACAAAGCTGAGAAGGACAACTCCGATGACTGCCCAGAAGCCTTCGGGTTGCTGAACAAATTCAGCTATTGCGCTTTCCTTCACGCCGAGGAACATAAATATTAATATTAAAAAGAATAAAATTAATAGGAAAGTTGATATGAATGGCATAAGATTCTGCAAAAGCAGAGATGCTTTTGTAAAGCTGATGAATATGAATGCCAGCACCATGGAGATTATCAAATTCACTGACTTAGCTTCTCCGAATGGCTTGAATTTGGAAAGCAGGCCATAAGTAACCGCAAAAATCAATAAGAATGGAAATACTGTTGCATAAAATCCCAAGTTTTGAGTTATGTTTACTGCATCAATTAGATTAGCCATTAGCTATGACTCCTTAAGTGCTCTTCAAACTTTTTCGAAATTTCGCTTAATTTCCAAGATAATACTTTTGTCTCGCCGCTGTCTTTTAAAACTATTCCTAACAGAACAAAGAGCAAGCCCTGTTCTATAGTTGGTGAATTGCCGAAGGCATACCACAAAGCAAAAATAACGCCGACTGCAAGCAATACCCATGCAAGAATGTTTCTCATAGAATTATGTATTTCTTTCATTGCGCCCCCTTGAAAAATGAAGCAATGAGTAATATAGCCATAGCAATTATTGCTATCCAGAAATACGCTTCATCCCAGTCAACTGTGGCCATGTTAGGTTATAATATAAAGGGAATATAAATCTTATGCAGGCTTTTTGCCGGAATATATGACTGCGCCAACTACAACTAAAGGAATGCCAATGACTATTGCCATGCCGATTAAGAGGCTCATTGTTTCAGAGTCAAGAGTTACGCCGCCAATTAAGCCCTGCGACAAGCCGTATAAGATTGGGACGCCGGGGCCTACTGAGAAGCCAATCATTGCGAGGAAGATTAAGATTAATGGTATTACTATTACTAAAACCCATTTATTCATCTTGCCGTATAGGTCTGTCGTGTTGAAGCCCAGGAATGCGAACAGCATCAATACTAGTAATGCAATAACTAATAAGAAAGATGCTTGCGGTATGAATGTTGTCATTGCATCAACTACTGGCGTGTATGCTATTACGAGGAAAGCTGCAACCATAGCAACTATTGCTGACGTTGATTTTGTCCATGACTTGTCTTCTCCACCCAGAACGCCTGTCTTCAGAAGGATTGCATAGAACATGGCGAAGATGAGTAGGAATGGCAGGACTACTTTGAAAAAACCAAAGTTCTGCAATAACTGCATGACATTACCCAGCGGGCTTACTCCAAGCGAAGTTCCGCCAGCCGTTTGCAACGCACTGTTAGCAATTTCTTCTGTGGCCATGTTTATCACACTATTTGGTTGTTTATAAACATAGCGATTATTTAAAGTTTTAGAATAGCTTGTGCTCGAGAAAGCAAGGCTTTCTTGACATGTTTGGTTGGATTTATGTGTGTCTGTATTTTAATAGCTGAGGCGATAAATATTTAAACTAGTAAAATTAAAAAAAAAGGGATTAAAATGGGCTACTTGTCTAAATTATTTGGGAGAGAACTTACAACAGGAAAAGGAACCTTAGCTATGGAGGCTGCGGAGGAAAGAGCGGTTGAGGCAGT
>JBBTAR010000103.1:0-3449 GCA_038044065.1 Nanobdellota archaeon | reverse complement strand
AAACGAACCGCCAGACCAGACTGCAGTGTTGAGCGCGGCAAATTTGTTGTCTGCATACGGAACAACAGTGCCAAAATACTTTTTTACAATTTCTGAATGTTCTCTCAGCGCAGTATCTATGTCGCAGAAAATCACTCCCTGCTTTGCCAGATCTTCACGGACTTTGTGGTAAACTGTTTCGGAATCAAATTGCGTGCCTGCCCCTGCGAGAAATTTTCTTTCTGCCTCTGGAATGCCCAGCCTGTCAAAAGTTTTCTTTATACCTTCAGGCACGTCTTCCCACCTTGTTGAATTGCCGCCCTTTGCTTTCAAATAATAAGTGATGTTGTCGAAATCAACATCTTTTAAGTTCGCACCCCACCTTGGCATCGGCCTTTCGAAAAAATGCGCAAGAGCTTTTAGCCTGATGTCCAGCATCCATGCCGGCTCTTTTTTTAGGGCTGAAATTTTTCTTACAACTTCTTCTGACAATCCTTTTGGCATTTCAAATTCATACTCAACTTTGTCCTTCTCGTTGTATTTGTTCGGGTCCAAATCCAAAAAAGATGCCTGCGCTTGTTTCATACCGACGCCTCCGCGTATCCTTGAGATTCAATTTCAACAGCAAGCTCTGGCCCGCCGCTCTGGACAATTTTTCCGTCAACTAAAACGTGGACAAAGCCAGGGTGAACCTGCGATAAAATCCTATTGTAGTGCGTAACTAATAATATTCCGGCGCCATCTGCTGCAGATTGTTTTATTCCTTCTGCGATATATTTTAATCCGTCAACATCCATGCCAGAATCCGGCTCGTCAAGAATTGCTAGCTTTGGCTTTAAAATTGAGAGCTGGAGAATTTCTGAGCGCTTTTTTTCTCCGCCGGAAAATCCGTTGTTCAAGCCGCGCTTTAATATTTCATCTGAAAGCCCAAGTACATTTGCTTTTTCTTTCAGAAGCTTGTAAAAATCCAGAACAGCAGGCGCGCTTTTTCCTGAGCTGGCCAGCGCAGTCCTCAGAAAACCTGAAATGCTGATTCCGCTGATTTCCTGCGGATATTGGAAGCCTAGGAAAAGCCCGAGCCTTGCCCTTTCGTGCACGGGCAGGCCAAGGATTGATTTGCCGTTCAGCATGATATCGCCGCCAGTAATTTTATACCTTGGATGGCCTGCAATCGCAAAACTCAGCGTGCTTTTGCCAGAGCCGTTCGGGCCCATCAGTGCGTGGACTTCGCCGGCGTTTATCGTAAGTGTAACTCCTTTGAGGATTTCTTTTCCTTCGCATTCAACGTGAATATTTTTTATTTCAAACATACATCCACAAGTCCGCATGTCTCCGGTGCCATTCCGCCTGCTTTGCCATGCAGGTTGCATAGCCCGCCGGAAAGCTTGAACTCGCCTAAAAGCATCTGGACTGCACCAAAACCGCCAATTTCGCCAAGAATTACTCTTTTGACGATTTTTCTTACTTTGGTTTTGAATTTTAAATCAAATTTAACTTCTGATGCCCGCTTGCCTTTCAAATACTGCGAGGCCGCGGCCTCAGTGATGCCAAGGATTTTGGCAATTTCCTTTTGCTTCAGCCCCCGTTCTATTGCTGCAACACATATTTCCTTTCTGATTGCTGGCAAGACCAAATCAGCTTCCAGCTCTGCAGGATAAGTTATCATAAAAAGTTAACGGCAGTTAAGTTTTTAAAGGTTTTGGATGTTCGCAAGTTTTTTTAACCCCAAACTAAAGCAAACGCCATGGAAAAAGCTCCATTTGTATCTGAAGCGGAAAAAAAGTCCTTTTGGCACTCCACTTCGCACATTCTAGCTGATGCTGTCAAGAGGCTATGGCCTGACACGAAGTTAGGAATCGGGCCAGCCATTGATGATGGTTTCTACTATGACTTTGACAAGAAAGTGCCCTTCACAGAAGCAGACTTAGTCAAAATCGAATCAGTGATGAAAAAAATCACGAAGGAAGATAAATTATTCAAGGAAGTTTTCATGCCGCGAAAGGAAGCGGAAAAATTTCTTGCGCACGAGCCTTACAAGCTCGACTTGCTGAAGGAGATTTCGGACAAGCAGGTTTCGTTCCACCAGCACGGCAACTTTATTGACATGTGCAATACGCCAGTCATAAGGTCTGCTGGGCAGATAAAAGCCTTCAAGCTTCTTTCAATCGCAGGGGCATACTGGCGCGGAGATTCAAACAAAAAGCAGATGCAGAGGATTTATGGAATTAGTTTTCCAGATAAAGAACAGTTGGACGAGTTTTTGAAACTCCAAGTAGAGTTAGAAAAGCGCGACCATAGAAAAATCGGCAAGCAACTAAAACTATTTCATCTTGCTGAGGAAGTAGGCCCTGGCCTGCCACTCTGGATGCCGAACGGCGAGGTTGTGCGGCAGATTTTGCTGAACTACATGCATGACCTAGAAGTAAATCAGGGCTACAGGTATGTTTCAACCCCGCACATAACAAAATCGCAATTATATCTTGCATCGGGGCATCTGCCTTACTACAAGGATGACATGTACCCGCCGATGAAAATTGACAACGAAGAATATTACCTGCGGCCGATGAACTGCCCGCACCACCACATAATCTACAAACAGCTTGTAACTTCTTACCGCGATCTTCCGTTACGATTAGCAGAAGCTGGAACTGTTTATAGAAAGGAAGCTTCCGGAGCAGCGTATGGTTTGATGCGGGTGCGCGCAATAACCCAGAATGATTCACATATTTACTGCACGAAAGCACAGACAAAAGGCGAATTCATAAAAGTAATTGAATTATTCCGCGAAGTTTACAAAACAATGGGCATCAAGAGCTTTTGGTTTAGATTATCTTTGCCTGATTTCAAGCAGAAGGAAAAGTTTGCCGGCGACTTGAAGGAATGGGACTGGGCTGCAGACCAGATACGCTTGGCTGCAAAGGCATGCAAGGTTGAACTGCGGGAAGTCAGCGGAGAGGCTGCATTCTACGGGCCGAAAATAGACATACAGATAAAAAATGTTCTCGGCAAGGAAGAATCTATTGCGACTTCACAGCTGGATATTTTAATTGCCAAGAGAATGGGCCTAACTTACACGAATGAGAAAAACGAATTAGAACATCCGGTCATAATCCACCGCGCCATTTTGGGCTCATACGAAAGATTTGTCGCATTCCTAATTGAGAATTACGCAGGCAACTTCCCGCTCTGGCTCTCGCCAGTGCAGGCCAAGGTCTTGTCGTTCACAGACAGAAATATCAAAGCCTGCCAGAAAATTGAGAAAGAATTATTTGAGGCTGGCCTTAGGGTGGAATCAGATTACGGAAACAATACCGTGGACTATAAAGTAAGGGCGGCAGAGCTGGAGAAGATTCCTTATATTTTAGTAATTGGGGATAAAGAGGAGGAAAAAGGGACTATTGCAGTCAGGAAGCGCGGGACTGCAAAGGTAGTGTTTGGGGTTAAGTTAGGTGCTTTTGTAAAACAGGTTA
>JBBTAR010000102.1:0-1770 GCA_038044065.1 Nanobdellota archaeon | reverse complement strand
ATCTCTGCTGGTTTAACAAATTCCAAACCGCATATTTTTCTACAACTAAAATATATTCTGCTGTGCACTTCTTGAATTTCACAGTCTCTGGCTCGACTGAAGCAGGGATTGCACCGCCTGCCGCACCCATTTTAGTATAATCAATTACATCGCCAGATGCAACATCTTCGACAATCAGCGGGCCAGCAATAACTCCTTTCGGGACTGCAATTAATCCTAATTCTTCCCTTAAAGCGTCAATTATAACTTCAACATCTTCAATAATTGCATCTGATTCATCCTGGCTGTCAAACTTGTCTTCCTCGGAATTAGGCATAGTTCCTCTGAGCAGGTAAAATAGCTGTCTCGTGTCCAGTGTTGGCGAGTTTTGCAAAATCAAGCTCTTGATTTGCGCGGCGACGAGCATGGTCTGCATGAATTTTTTCGCTTGGTTCACATTGTAAAATGTTCTTGAGCCGGTTTTATCGCCGAGCTTTATCATTCTCTGCTTTGCATCAAAATAAACATTAGTCAAAGTTCTGAGAGGAATTTTCACTCCAGGGTTTTTCATCTTCTCAATTACTTCAACTACCTGCCTTGCCTCTTCCTCAAGCGCCTTGAGGACATCCTGTTTTGATTTTGCTATGACTGCTCCCATTATTCTTCCTCTGTATCCTTAAAGGCGCCAAGCTTTCTCTTGGGTTTCGCCTTCTCTTCCGCGGCTTTTGCTTCCTCTTCCTCTATTGCCCCGAGTTTCAGCATCTCCTCTGTGAGCTTATTTAATTGTTTTTGTATCGGCTCTTTTGCTTTTCCTGTTAATGCAGACAGCGCTTCCGACAGCTCAATACCATAAAGCCTAAACATATCTGCCTTCCTGACAGCGAGCTGTTTCTTCTGTTTCTTGCCGACGTACAACTGCAGCTGGCGGCCGGCTTCCTGCAGCGCAAGTTTTGCCTCTTTAATTATTTCGGGATAGTGCGCGACAGCTTCTTTTGATTCTGAAGTGAATGGCGCCCAGACTGATGCCATGTGCACAAGAATAATGGCTGGCCCGTTTGGCATGTTATCGCCGGACTGCTGTAAGCCATAATTTTTCCAATCAACAGACACAACTGATTTTGTTAATGCGCATGCGCCCTGCTGGTACAAAAGCGGAACTCTATTTGCAAAACGGATTAATTTTACAGGCCCATCTGCAGGCAATTCCCCGCCATAGCCTACTGCAACTTCAATCAGGAAAGGGTTCCCTCTGTAAACTGAGGCTGGCCTCGTAACTGCAAAAGCAAATTCCAAATTATATTCTGCTTCGAGGGCTTTTTTCAAATTCTCATCGCCAATCGGAGAGAGACAGCTTGTTGTCGGCGACATTACTTTGCACCCATGCATTGCCTTGATTAATTTGTCAGCTTGCTCAACAGACAAAAGCTTTGGCATTATTTTCGGGTCAAGCCCTGATGTTTTTAAAATTTCCTCGGCAGATGTTGCGCCGACCTTATCAAATTCTGTTGTCAGGAATGAATTTAATGCTCTTGTTGAAGTTTCCTTAAGCATTCTCAGCAAAACTCCAAGCTCGACTCCGTAAGGGTGCGGCTTGATGAATTCCGGCTCTTTCGGAAGCTTGTCCACAACTCTTTCAAAAACAGTTTTCTGCCCTTCAGGATCAACAAAAATTATTTTTGCATGAGGGTTAACAACAGCAGTCTGCTTGGTATATTCAACAACAGATGCTTTCTTTTCCATGTATTTTGCGTCTAATTCAATTTCAACTCTTGTGCCGTGCTCGTTTTTCCA
>JBBTAR010000101.1:0-10161 GCA_038044065.1 Nanobdellota archaeon | reverse complement strand
TCAAACGCGGGATTGTTGTTCGGGCCGACCCCGATTATGTAACCGCCGCGCGCCTTAAGCTCCATGGCATTGCTGATGATTTCTTTTTCTGTTTCGTTTGATGTAAATACAATACACGGCGTGCCGTATTCTATGAGCGCGATATTTCCGTGCTTGAGCTCGCCGCCAGCGTAGCCTTCTGCATGGACGTAAGATACTTCTTTTATTTTCAGCGCCGCTTCAAGTGCAGTTGGGTATTGCGGGCCCTTGCCGATTAAGTATATATGCTGCGCATACCGCAGGTTTTTTGCAATTTCCTGCGTGAATTTTCTTGTATTTTCAGATGTAAGATAGTAAATATATCTTACGACTTCTTTTAATTTTTCTCTGCCCTCATCCAATTTTCCTGCAAGTTCGTAGGCTAGAAGAGTAAAAATGGCTAGCTGAGTAGTGTAAGATTTAGTGGAAAGCACGCAGATTTCTGGGCCGGCTCTCTGCAGTATGGATTTGTGTGATTCGCGCATGGCTGTTGAGCCCATCACATTAGTTATCGATATTATGTTTGAGCCTGCTGTTTTCGCAGCGCGCATGGCATCAAGAACATCAGCGGTCTCTCCTGACTGCGAAACTGTAATTATCAGGCTGTCCTGCGTGAGAAAGTGCTTGAAGTGCGGAAATTCAGAAGCGATGCAAATATTAACGTGTTTTCTGGCAATTTTGGAAAATAAATACGATGCCTGCATGCAGGCAAATGATGCTGTCCCGCATGCCACAAGATAAATTCCCTTTGCCTTGTTGATGTCTTCCGCGATTTCAGAAATTATTTGTTTATCAAGTCCAACAACGCGCTCTATTGCGCTGGCCTGCTCAGAAACCTCTTTCATGAAAAAATGTTCGAAGTTTCCTTTCTTGGCCTGCTCTGCGTCCCAGTCAATATTTGTTATATCTCTGTCGACAAAAGAATTTTTTATTAAGTTGAAAACCTTTACGCCATTGTGGATTATAGCCATATCCATTTCATTCAGGAAAATAACTTTTTTGGTGTAATCTATGAACGCTGGCACGTCAGAAGCCACAAAAAATTCTCCCTCGCCGATTCCTAGCACAAGCGGAGCTTCTTTTCGTACCGCAATGAGCTTGTTTTCGTCTTTGTACATCACCACAAGCGCGTACTGCCCTTGAAGATGGCTCAGCGAGTGCTTGCATGCCTCAGTAAAATCATATTTCCGCATGTGATATTCAATCGTGTTTGGTATTATTTCTGTATCAGTCTGCGAATAGAATTTGAAACCCTGCGATTCCAAAAACTTTTTCTGCTCCTGATAATTTTCAATTATTCCGTTGTGAACTACAACAATTTTCCCGTTGTTTGAAACGTGAGGGTGCGCATTTGCTTCTGTAACTCCGCCGTGGGTTGCCCAGCGGGTGTGGCCGACTGCAAGGTTTGACTTCGGCAGGCCTAATCCTTCTGCAGTTGCTTCACTGACTCTGCCAACTTTCTTAGCGATTTTGAAATCAGAGTTATTTTTGATAACAAATCCGAAAGAATCATATCCTCTATATTCAAGTTTTTTCAATCCGCTTACGACAATCTCTGTAGCGTCACGTGGCCCGATATATGAAATTATTCCGCACATTACTATGTGCTTTTTGAGAAATCTTAAATAGCTTTTGGAAAGTTTTTACTTCTTTGCCAGCACTATTTCAATAGTAGAAACTTTTACAGGCTTGCCTGCCTCATTAGTAAAATCTTCTGAGCCGATTGAAATGCTTTCAACAATAATTTTGTCTTTCAGGAATTTATTTCTTGCAACTTCAACAACATCAACTGCCCGCGAAATGAATTTTCCCCTGCTTTTTACAGCAACCTTGCCTGAATATTTTGCAGTGAATTGCATCACCAGCGCAGTTACATAATTCATCAAGGGCTTTCCGCCAACGTAGATGCTGTAGTTTTCTGCCATAGTAGTCGCTGATTTAGAATCATTCTGCGTATTTTAGCTTTTTGGTGAGATACCCGGCGATTAAATTCCTTAATTTTTTTGTCGGGACTTCTACGAATTCTATCATATTCTTTTTATTGTCTTCGAATTTTGTTGTAAATGAAGCTCTGTGGGCCTGCAATAGCTCTTCGCCCTGCCTTTTTACAAAGCCTGTTCTTACTCTTCCCATGATTTTGAGTTAAATAGTGGGTTTTTAAGCTTTATTCGCTTATTGTGGTCGTGCTGGTTTATGTGAAAAATCCGCAGGGATTTTCCATCATCTCAAAAATGCGAGGCATTTTCGTTGAAACCCCGCGCGACCGCAATTCAAAACCAAAGAAAAATACCGTAGGATTTTTCTTGGCCAAGAAAAATTACTGTGTAATTTTTCTCTGGACTCGCAAGCAGCGAGTTTTTGTTATTGTGGGCTCTTGCGCAATCACAATTCTAAAACTTGCATCAGTAAGTTTTTGTTATTTGGTCATTATCTCAACAACATCGAGGTTTTTTAATTCCGCATCTCGTCCGATCTTTCTCTTGGTTTTAACATCAATCGCAGCAACAAAATCCCTGGCCAGATCTGTGTGAATCCGCGCAGCAAAGTCAAATGCAGTTGACTTTGGCGGAAGCAGGAAAGCATCTGGCAGGACATTGCCATGCGCGTCAGTCAATTTTGAAACGCCGCCTGGGAAAATCGTAATGTAATGCAAAAAGTCAAAGACAGCCGCGTTCAGACAATTTTGTACGCCAGTGTTTCCCCAAACATCAAGAATTTTTGCCTTAATGAGCTCCAGCCCCTTCTTTTGTTTTTCATTTAGAGAATCTTTTTTCAAAATATCAAAGTGCTTGTCGCCAGGAATATATTTTATCAAACCATTCCTTGCCGCTTCCCGCAGTGCTAATTCAGATTCGGCAGAGCATGGCACAACTAGGTAATCTGGGAAATTCTTTTTTAATTTTTCAATATTTGTTTTTGCGGAAGGCAGATCTATTTTGTTTGCCGCAATTATTGTAGGTTTCGACATTAATCTTACTGCGGAAGCAAATGCGAAAGTATTTTCAGCAGTCCAGTCAGATAATTTTTTCCCCTCGAGCTTTGTTTTCTTCAGGGCTTTTACAACCTGTTCGAGAGTTATTTTAAACCCCGAGAATTGTTCATGCAGGGCGCGGTCAGGAGCGGAAGTTAATGCATGGCGGACAAATTTGCTCCAGTTTTCTTTCAGCATATTGCAGAACCAACTATCAAGTTCTGTTTCGATGAATTTGATATCATTGCACGGGTCATAGCTTCCCATGGCAACAACTTTGCCATTTTCATCTGTTGAGCCAGATGCGTCAACCACATGAATTAAAACGTCTGCCTGCACTAAGTCAGAAAGAAATTTGTTTCCAAGCCCTTTGCCTTCATGCGCACCAGGAACTAATCCTGCGACATCAATTAATTTTGCAGGAACGAAACGCTGGCCATCAATGCAGAAACCCTGGCGAGGATTGCACTTGACTTTGAAGAATTTTTCAGCGCAGTCCACCCTTACAAAGCCGATGCCCTCATTCGGCTCGATTGTAGTAAAAGGATAATTTGCTATCTCTGCTTCGGCGAGAGTTGCAGCTTTGAAGAAGGTGGACTTGCCTACGTTGGGCTTGCCTACGATGCCTATTAACATATTAGTTTATTATTATTTTGGTTTAAAAACTAAACTCTTTTACTGATCAATCAGAGCGTTTTAGAATACATCGTTCAAAATCGATTATATTTGTAATCTCTTTGAACGTTCTGGCAATTAAATTCGGTCTAAATTCTTTAGTATCATTATTTCCAATTAATATGGAAAAAATTCCAACTTGCGTAGCCCCAATATCGTTGTATGTATCTCCAATCATAATGCATTCGTCAGCGCAGGCATTCAAATCTTGTAGTAATTTTTCAAATACAAATTTTTGCGGTTTAAATCCGCCGTATTTATTTGCGAGGATTAATTTATCCACATATTCAGAAAGTCCTAATACTTCAATTTGTTTTTTCTTAAGCGCCAATAATGCATTATATTCTGCTTCTGATTCGCTAAGTTTTATAACATCGTACATATTATTGCTACCTGTAAATATTACTATTGCTATGCCACTATCCTTGGCACGTTTTAAAAGATCAATTAAATATTTTCTGGGGCGAATAGAATGAACGAGGTTCAACTTTGCTTCTTCAGCAAGCGCATCTAAAAATTCCTTCTGATCAGAGTTTATGCTATGCAAAAAAAGTTCATGCACTTGCGACCAAAAAATATTAGTATTTTTGTAAGTTTTTTCTTTTGCGACCACGTATGCCCGAGTAAATTTTTTATGAATTTTTGTAAAATTTAAATTTTTAGCCTTAGCAAATTGTTTTAAATAATATTCAACCACGCTTCTTTTTTTATATAAAGTGCCATCCAAATCTAATATTAAATATCTTATCATGGTTTTTAATCAATTGCGTAGTAATTAAATATTGTGTTTTTTAAATTATGTGCGCTCAGCAACGATGCGCATTAATATATTTATCTCATTACGTATTTTTGCTTTTTAAAACTGTGCTATACTACTCTGAGCAGGGCCTGCCACTTTGAGCCCATTAAGTAGAATTTCGGAGGCCTGTGGGCTTTTCTGGCAAGTTCGACATAAGCATCTCCGCTTCCTTCTGGCCAGCCGGCAATATTAGTAAGCTCACTGCGCCTTATCGTTTCCCGCCCTGCGAGTTGCGAATAAATTCTATCCGCCTCAGCCATGTGTTCGGATTGCCAGATGTTCTCGCTCATGCGCGCAAGCACATATAGCCCTAAGCCTGTCCAGTGCCGTTCAGAGTTTTTGCCAGCGACAAAGCTGTTTTTCTCCAATAATACATAAAGCCTGTTACGCTTGCAGGCAAGCCTGCTTAAATCTGCGAAATAATTTGCATCTGTGGCATGCAGGCAAGCCACTGTAAGCGTTAGGTCTAAGCCTGTGAGCCTATTGCGCAATAATCCCGTAGTTGCATATCTTATGCCTTGCACATACTTGTCTGCTTTTTCACCTAGCGGAATCTCTGCACGTAAAGCCAAAAGAGTGTCGCGCCCTATTCTCAGCCCGAGTTCAATTTCCTGGCCAGGTGCATAAAATACTCTTTGTGCGCGGATAGTCGGCAGCAAGTCGCTTAATTGGTATTTTCTGCCATGCCTGGCACCAATAGATATGCGCACATTAGGAATTTGGCCACTTTCAGCAATACCGCGCCTCTGCAAGTCAGAGAATGTCTGTGGGCCGCAGCGGCGTATTATATCTTCGATTGGCATGCTGAATTTGGTTTGTAAAGTTTTAAAATACTAGTGTATTATTTCAAACAACAATTCTAAGCTAACACAAAGTTTAAATTCCCGCAATCAGTGAATAAACCATGGCCGAGAAGTTTGGAATGATTGTAAGCGCATTAGTCATAGCTTTTGTCGGAATAAACATTCTGCTCGTTTTCGGAAGTTTCATGGGCATCCAAGTGAAAGATTTCACGGGCGTAACAGGCTCATCAACAACAATATGCAAAAATGATGTCGGCGGAATAAACTGCAGAGGTGTTTTTTACCCTATGAAGCCTTACAAAGAAGATGCCTGCCCGCAGGGGTCAGCAAAAACCTGCACAAATGCCTGCCAGATAGAAAGTGCGATGGCACAGGACGGCAGAATCTGCCCGACATACTGCATTGATTACTGCCTGTCCGACGATGTCGCAAATCTGCTGAAAACGAAGTAGTGTTTCAAAAATTTTAATCAAGCTGTCATGAATTGTGACGTATCTCATTTTTAAATATTACGTATCGCGAAGAAAGATATTTTAATATGGACTGCTACATTTTATCGCAAATTAGTGGGGGTGCTAAATGAAATCAATGAATGAGATGCAAATGCAGAGCCAGAAGAGAAATTGGGGAGCCGAGGCCTGCCCATCATGCAGCGGGACAAAAATGGTAACAGACCACTCAACTGGCGACTTGGTTTGCATAAAATGCGGACTGGTGATTTACTAAAAAAAGTCGTGCGCAATTAGTTTTGTGGCACAGACAATACTGCTTCTAGTAGCAATGCTAGTGTTGGTGGCGAGCCATTAGGATTTTGTGGTGTCGCATGATCTGATTTGCTAGGTGCTGGCGGATCATATGGTGCGCCAGTTGTTGGTGGCATTCCTGTTGCTCGTTCTGCGTGAGGGAGCCTGGACTGCGAAAATAATACATAATTACCCCAGCCATCCACCCATGGTCCTGCTTCAGCAACTTCCTTAATACCATACAATGCTTGCACTTCTACTATCTTGCTAAGATCTGCTTGAGTGCTATGGATTCTGCGCACTTCGCTTGCAAGTTGTGAGAGTGGTATGGCTGGCTGATAGGTTTGTGATTTTAAACTATATAATTTTGTATCTACCAGCCCAGTTCGCTTGCCACTCCTAAGCGCAGCTATTATTTTTACAGGTATGTAGCGTATCCGCAATAAATCAAAAGGAATATTACTACTATTTAATCTCGTAGTTAAATAGCCCATCAATCCTTCTAGCAATCGCGGATTTTCAGCAACTATGAATCGCATATTGCCGATGCGTCGTTCGGCTAAATAGTTGAAAAAATCGTTCCGTAGTTGGAGCGCGTCGTTTCTATTATCGAAAGGCGCGTCTACAGAAAAACAAATCTGTTTTCGTCCGCGCGGCATTCCGCCTGCATTTTGAACGCGTACCTTGTGCTTAACGTAAGTGTATGTTTTGGCTAATTCTTCGAAATGCGATTTTAGGGGTGCAACGAGCCGCGGTCGTATTCCTGGAACCGTGATGGTATAGCGATACAGGTCTTCTGGATTAATTGCCATATGTTTGCTCTCAATGGGCAATATTGGTGTGATTTTTAAAGCTATCTGTGTTTTGATTGTTAGTTTTACCGATTTTCAGTCAGTAGTTTTAGCAAATTCGACTTTATTGCGTAGTAGTAAGTTTTTTAAATACTCTCCGAATGCGCCTAGCATGAACTTAGAGCGATTTAGAACACTCATAGATTCGCAGGCCTTGCTTACTAGAAAGCGCCTGGCTGTTGAAGATGCAGCGCATACTGAACAGGATCAGAGAATTCTCGAGGAAATAGTTGGTGGTGTGCTGAGCGATGCGGATTTTGAAGCGCGCGCAAAAGGTATTGCAAAGCGATTCGCGCCAGATGATGCAGAAATATCTTTTGGTGCTGGCAAAGGCACTGCTAAAACGCCATACGTATTAGCTCCAGCAGCAAGCCCGTCAAAACAGCAAATACGCATCAAATTCGGAAAACCGTATTCAATAGATCACAATTTACAGCATGTTAAATTTTTGAACGCGCGCGGAGAAGCTGGCTGGAGTGCTACTGTAATGTATTCGCCTGTTTCTCTTTGGCTTGGCATGATTAATGGGCCATCAGGAGATTTTATGAGTTTGCTTGAGCATGATTCGCCTGAAAATCCGTTGCGATTGCTGAGCTTGTATGAGTTCATGGCGCAATACGCAACAAAACAAAACCACCGTGAAAATCCGATGTATGTTGCGCGCGGGCTTGAATTGATTCGCTGCAGGATGCTGGGCGAAATCGGAAGTTCGTCAAAATTAACTTCAGAACAAAAAGATGAGTTTGCTGGTTTGGAAATTGAAGCAATAGATTATTTGCTGAAAGTGCGCGGAGATGCGCAAGCCACTTGGTGCCTTGCAGATGCACACCCTGCAAACTTTACTGATTTGATAAATGGCAAGCCAGTTACAATAATAGATGGGGATAAAGAAAGAGTTTTGCACTCGTTCCCCGTTGTATTTGATCAAGGTCATGGCGCGCCATTGCTGACTGACTGGACTGCACGAAATCCAGGTGCAACAGCAGATGATGCATTTTTGGGAAGAATAGAATATGATTTGGGCTGGCAGAGTGCTGCAATACAGACCGCGCCAAGAATAGATTCCAAAATAATGAAATTGCATGCAGAATTACTGGAAGAATTAGTCACAACTGGACGATTCAGAGTTCCTTGGCCAGATGTGCCAAAGTTTGAAGCAAACCAAAGAAGTTATAGCTTGCCAAGCCCGCACGTAAAAGACCTGTCAAAAGGATTAATATCGTTAGGCATGGCGAATTACTTGATTAATAGGCTAAGCTATGAAGGCTTGCAGCCAGATATAGCTAGCGTAGCTAAAACTTGTTTGCTCGCCTTGAGGCAGGGCAATATGAATTTCCAAATTTATAAAGATCTGCAGCACTTAGGCGTTTGATTTTAAATTAGTCTGGCAAAATAAAACTTTCCATTTAATTTATCTAATTCCGGCAGTGTTAAAAACTCTACATGCCCGCCAGGGAAAAGCTTCTGAATTTCCTGCAATTGGTTTTTTGGCAGCGCATAGTTATATTTTATTGGCATGCCAGAAAACCTTGACAATCTCGCGCTAATCGCTCTTGATCTACTTTGCTTTAAATTAACTCGTATTTGGAATCTTTTTTTTGTTTCATTAAAGTGCTTGTATATGTCTGCTGCAATAGATGATAAGTCAACATTTTTATATTTCTTATGTAGTAATTCTATTGTTTCAGCAAGGCCTGCGATGCCTATTGAATATGAGCAGTCTTCGAGGTGCAGATAATTCCAGCGCTCCCTTTGTGAAGAAGGAAAGGTACAGTTATAATTCCGCAAAAACTCACCGGCATTTAGTTCTGCCATGAATAGCAATAAGTTGTGGCAGGCGTCTATTAGTTTAGCTGTTTTTGCTATGAAATCCTGCGGAGATGAAGAATTATTTGCTATTTTAGGAAGATTGATTACTATTTCCTGCACTTCGCCGACTCGGTTAGTTCCAAACCATTTTTTCCACGTAGAATCAAATCTAGTAAAGCCAGCAAAACTTGCTGTTGGATGCTGCCATTTGTCTGCCATGTTAGCAATATATGTTCCGGCTGGCAGTTGCTTTAACTGTGGTGTTTTATCCCAGTTTTTTATAATTAAGATTATGTTTTTGTATTTTTCCTTCAATACTATGTTTATTATGCTCTGAATTATATTATCAGCGATAGCGTGATATTTTTCATAAGTTTCTGTTTTTTCACCATGTTTTGATTCAGTCACATATGCCACGGGCAGGTGTGCGATAAATTCTGGCTGGCCAATATCCAAACATAAAAATATTTCTCTGTCTAATTCTTCAGCATCGCTCAAGAATTTTTTTAATTCTTCTAAAAATTTTGGCATGTCCTGCTCTGCAAATGGCGCGATAAGATAATTAAATGTATCGAGCGATTGATAGCGCATAGTGTATTTTGAAACCTCTTTAATGGCAAAAATTATTTGCGCAAAAAACTCCCGCGCATTTCCTGGTCGTTTTCCAGTAACTCCGTGCTGTGCTATGCCATGCAAGTCATGAATAAAGTTCAACAGCTTTGGCATTCCAAGATTTTGTATGAAAATATCACCAGTTGCATGCATTTCCAGCGCTTCAGGATGAACTGTTTGCAAAAGATGCGTGTACGTACGTTCATGCTTTTCTGCATCGGCAATCTGTTTGAAAACATCGCCAATATTCTCAACCTTTTTTTCGAGGACAGATTTGAAAGCCCTTCTCAGTTCAAGAATAGTTATTCCATCGTATGCCTGCTCGAGCGTAGAAGTTATTGCAGAAACAATCGTGCTTCTAGGCATGCCCCTTTTCAAATACTTCTGCGAGAATAGTTTTTCATCGAAATCAACAAGCTGGCCATTTTCATTTAGGACTTTTAGCCCACCCTTCATGTCCTGCGCAGCTTTTCCGCTGACAAGCTCAGACAATCCTTTTGGGCTCAAATCTATGCTGAAATCTTTTATCGTGAACTGCCGTTTCAGCCTATTTTCTGAAACCTGCTTTGAAGACACAAGCCCGACAGCTTCAAGCTGTTCGAGATATTTGTGCGTTGTCGAGAAATTAATCCCAAGCTCCTTTGAAATATCTGTAATTGATTTCGAGCCTTCCTCTACCAGCAGGGCAAGAATTTTTAGCTTGACTTCATTGTCAAGGGCTTTTACTTTTTCTGCAACACTGGTTAAGATATCGTATTTTGACATGGCTATGGTGTTTTTTTGTCGTATTGCGTGATGGCACGTTTTGCGACAAGATATATCACAAACTGTAATATTTAAAAGGCTTTCCTGTTCACTCTGGATTAAAAAAGTTTATATG
>JBBTAR010000100.1:0-2981 GCA_038044065.1 Nanobdellota archaeon | reverse complement strand
TTTTTGTTTCTTCGTCTTTGGTTTCTTGTTTATCCATTTAGCTATGACGTAGGCTAGTGCTATGGTGTGGTTTGGGTTTTTAAGGATTACGCATGGCTCAAGAGCGTGTTTGTATGCCTTCATATCTCAATTTAGTTGTAATTGTCTAGCAAAGCAGACGAAGATTTCTGCAAGAGTGATGCGCCTGGCGAGGGTTTGATTTGTTCCGCGTTAAGTTATAAATCTCGAAATCTATAAGTTTCCAAGAAGCCCTGCCAGCCCATCCGGAACAGCTATGCGAACAACAGCGTATGGTTTTGCGGATTGCAATTTAGTTAGCAGTTCTGCATAAAGGCCAGCATACTCGCGCAAAGGCACGCGGTAAGTAGTTGACTCAACAATCCAGCGCAGGGGTAATTGCGCATCGTTGCTGGAAACATTGTCAAGCCGTATGTGCAATTCGTTATTTTCAAATAAAATATTCCGGAGGGTGTATTTTTTAGCGTTTGCAACCATCCTGCCGAGATCTTCGCGCCACGGTGCGCTATCATTCAAGCGTACCAATTTCAAGCTGCTTGCATGGTCTAAAAATATCCGAGGAAATTCATCATGTGCCAATGGCATAGTTGTGTGCCATACAAATGCGGCAGTGCAGTTTTTTTTCTTATCTGTCATGCTGATTCTCGTTTTGCCTTTACATACTGCGTGAATGTTCTTACCCGCGCCATCATCCTTGTAATCTCTTCTTTTGTCGGCTTCGGGTTTGCAGCAAGCTTCCAGAGTGCAAGGTAAACGCCTGAGAAGTCCTTTTCCTCCTGCGTTCCCGAGGACAGCCTCTTATTTATTATCAAGTGATTTATACTTGTCCCGTCGAGATTGAAAATAACAGTAACAGCTTTGTTCGCAGCTTCGAGCAGATGGTGTGCAATTCCGCTTGCGTATTCGGAAAAATTTTCCCTCTGCAAAAGATAATCTGCGAACTTCAGTTTTGATTCTGCTTCTTCGAGTTTGTTCATGGATTTTTAAGCACGAATTAATTTTTATAACTTTCTGTCCCGGATTTTTTCCAGCAGGCTTTCCTCTTTTGCCCTTAGCAGTTTTAATGCCTCATCAAAGGCATGCGACCTGCTGCGGTATTCGCCTTTTTTGACTAATTTATCCGCGTATGTTATTAATTGTTTCTCTGCATTTACAGTAATTCTAATTTTCATAAAAATTCATACTATTTCATAATTTATAAACCTATGTTTTTAAGCCTTGCTCAAAATTAAATCAACCTTTTCAATAAATCTTTTTGCTATGTTATTATATCGCTTAATTGCATCCACATCAAGAGTTGTCAGCTTGAAATCCTCAGATGCAAGAATATATTTCTCTCCACGCTGGAATTTCACAGGCGAATTTACGCCTAGTTGCCTGATTTCATCAAGCTTGCGCAATAATCTGTAGAATTTTGGATCCAAATTGTAAAACGGCGCAACTTTTTCTTTGTAAGTGTTGGCCATCACAGAGAAATTCGTCGAGAATGGGCTGATTCTCTTGTATTTTTTTTCAAATTCAAGCAGAGCCTCCAGTGCGTTTGTGCAGGAATTTATCAGATGCTCGGAAATCGCAATAAGGAATTTTATTTCCCTTACCATTGGATAAGTAACATAAAGCAGATGGTCGGCCAGGGCTGCTTCTTTCTTTGCTTTTTTAAGCAAATCAACATGATGCTCAATATTTTCATCTAGCATGAAAAATCAGGTAGTTTCAAGAATAAATGGTTTTCTGCTTTTGGCAATACACTATATGTGCCCTATTTCTGCAAAAACATCCAATAATTCCCTCTTCTGAGCTGTAGATTTCTGAAGCGCTTGGACTATTGATGCAGTTGTGCTTGCAGCGCTATCTTCATCTTGATTTCGCACAGTTATGCAGTACAGTGTCCTGGTTTTTTCATAATATATTATTCCGCAGTCCTGAAAGATTTTTGCTTCTTTGTACGAGCCGTATTTATGGGCAACTTTAGCGGTGGCAGGCAGGTCAGCTAATTTTGCCATGTCAAAAGTCGTGTTTGCCAACAGCCCGAGCAGGTATTCTGAATGGTCTGGCTCAAGGACATTTGAGAAATAAAGGCTGGAAAAAATGTTTGCAAGAGATTTAGGCCCTTTTTTGCCTGCATACTGTATGCTCCTATCATAGCTCATGGTGCCTGCTGGGTCTATGCTGAAATAGTCCAGAAGGTTATCTAATTTTGCCTCGCTAACTAGAGATAATAAAATCCAAAAAGCACTGTTGTCTGATTTTTGAAGCAGGTTTTCTAGAAGAGTATGAATGGGTAGTTTCTGATTCTGCTGATAGTAATCCGCAGTTATATCTGATTGATATTCTTCAGGAATAACAGACACATCAATAGCTATTTTCGTATTTAGCTTAAACCTGCCTGCTTCAACTTCTTCCATTATTAGCATTGCAAGAGGCAATTTATTCAGGCTAGCTGGAAATGAGCCTTCCTTTTCGTTAATTCCGAAATTTGCGCCGTTGCGCAGGTTCAGCATATAGGCCGAAACATTATAATTGTTTTTTGCAATAAAACCTTCTACTGCTGTTTGTATGGAATTAGTATCGTAATTTGGAAATGTTTTCGCCAAATTTTTATCAAGATAAACGTGCTGGTCAAGCAGGCCTGTTTTTGCCATGGACTGCGCTTTTACATATTCGATATGATATGGCAGCCCATAAATAAATGCGATAATTAAAAGTAAAAACAGCGCATGATAGCAGTATTTGAATATTTTAGTTTTGTCAACCATGGCGTTTTTATATCAAATTAGTATATAAATCAACGCGGACATTCTTTATGAGAATTTGTCAAGCAGAGCAAATAATAGCAGATAACTTTTTTAACACAAATTGAAACTATTAGCCATGCCTTCGTAGCTCAGCGGTAGAGCACTCGTTTCGTACGGCAGCTTTTCTTTCTTTAAAAAGAAAGAAACGCTCCCGGGCATCTAAAGAAA
>JBBTAR010000099.1:0-1143 GCA_038044065.1 Nanobdellota archaeon | reverse complement strand
TGATTCCGTGCGCAAGGCAGGCTATCACAAATGCAATGCTTATGGCTGGCACTGTGCTTTACGAGCCAGCACAGACAATCCGAATTGACACTCCTATGGAATACCTGACAGAAGCTTCAAAATTAGTAATTGGGCGAAGAGGGCTCGTAATGGAAACAAACCAGCAAGGCACAAGATATGTAATGGTTGCAGAAGTCCCGGTAATGGAAATGTTCGGCTTCGAAGCTGCCTTAAAATCAGCATCAGGCGGACGGGGTTTCCAGTCTTTGATTGATGTTGCTTACAAGAAACTGCCATCTGACTTGCAATTACAAACCATTTTGAGAATCAGGGAAAGAAAAGGCATGAGCAAGGAAATGCCCAAGCCAATATTCGACTAAGCGTAGTTAGTTGTATTCGGCTTTGCCGAATACGACAAAAGCGTCGACCGATTTTGCGGTCGAAGCCGATTTTTGATTAATTATGCGGGGTATTTGAGTTCGAAAATATAAACACCCAATTGTTTTTGTTTCCAAAGAGGGTATAGTGATTCGTATGTTTTTATTGCATCATCAGCGGACGTAGCATCAGGGATTAGTAACTTATAATTACTATCGCTTATGGCATCTCTAAATGTGGTGTGAGTCCAAATATTTATTATTTTGGCGCGGTATTTGTCATTTAAGTAAATATAATCTCCAACCTTAAATCTTCGTATGTTATCATATCCAACTCGGCCTTCCAAAGGCTTTTTCCCAGATAATATAAATTCCAAATATTTTTGTTTGAAAAATAAAGATGGCATTATTTATTTCCTCTTTGTAGTTTGATTTCAAGTAACACTATGCCAAGACTCTCAAAATTTGGCAGATATATTTCTCTTAATCTTTTACTTGGCAAGGTAAAGCTATTTAAATTTTTCTTAAACTTGCAAAATGCATAAACTAACATTCTGTTAGCAGATTATGGCAATTTTTCAGTAGTCTGGCAGACTTTATTTCGTGCTGTGGAAAGAATGAAGTAGTATATAAATATTACAACATGGCAACATTTTCAACATCACATAGTCTCTCTTATCATATTTTGCAAATACTTATTTTCGACTAGGGATATATTTCTTCGCGATTTCTCTTACATCATTCCACGCTTTTTCGAATTCTTTCA
>JBBTAR010000098.1:0-1093 GCA_038044065.1 Nanobdellota archaeon | reverse complement strand
TTTCAAAATATAAAAATACTGCAATCGCAGTACAGAAAGAGCCGAAAGGCATGGGAAATGCGATACTCTCAGCCGAAAATTTAATTCTAAATGATTTTGGCGGAAAACCAATTTACATAATGAATGCAGATGATATTTTTGAAATTGAGCATCACAAAAAAATTCTGGGCGAATATGAAAAAGGAACGTCTGATTCAATAATCGGCGCATACCAAGTAAATTCATATTTCCCAGGTGGTTATATTGTTGTTGACAGCAAAAATAAAATTCTCAGCATAAAAGAAAAACCCGGCGAAGGGAACGAGCCAAGCAACATGGTAAATACAGTTGCGCATCTGCATAAAAACCCGGAAGAGTTGATAAAAGAAATAAAAAAAGAATATGAAAATGTTTTTATCAAAACAGATGACCATTATGAGCGCGCAATGGACAAACTGATGAAGAAAAATAATTTCATGGCAGTCCCGCATGATTCATGGCGGACGGTAAAATATCCGTGGCATGTTTTGGATGCGGCAAGTTATTTTCTGAAAAAAATAACTGGCAAGGTAATTTCACCAACAGCAAAAATATCTCCAAACGCAACAATACGTGATAATATAATAATTGAAGATGGCGCAAAGATATTTGAAGGTGCAATTGTCGGGCCAAATTCCTACATTGGAAAAGGCGCAATTGTCGGCAACCACGCTCTTGTGCGCGAATCAATTATTAATGAAAACACCGTCGTAGGATATTGCACAGAAATATGCCGCAGTTTTGTAAACGACAACTGCTGGTTTCATACAAATTATATAGGAGATTCTGTAATAGATTCAAATGTCTCATTCGGCTCCGGCGCGATAACTGCTAATCTAAGATTAGATGAAAGCGATGTCCATTCTTCAATAAAAGGCGAGAAGATAAACACAAATAGAAATAAATTCGGCGCAGTTGTCGGCAGAAATGTGCGCGTAGCAGTAAATGTAAATATACTCCCTGGCATGAAAGTTGGGGAAGGCAGTTTCATTGGCACGCACGTAAATTTAGACAGGGACTTAGAGCCAAATTCATATTGCTATGTGAAGCAACAGCACGAGGTTAAGAAAAATAC
>JBBTAR010000097.1:0-11104 GCA_038044065.1 Nanobdellota archaeon | reverse complement strand
AAAATTCATTGCTATTTGGTGCTCATGGCTGAAAATAAGTCGCTTAAAATTGTTGTTGGATATCCGCCCACTTTATCTAGCAAGGGCATTCCACTGCTCAGCCAAAACAGGCAATTCCAGTATTTCAACAATCCAACATTTTTATTTCCTGTTGCAATGGGGACTGCAGCCACGTGGCTAAAAAAACTGGGCTACAGAACATACTGGAAGGACTGCATCGCCGAAGGCATGAACACTGCGCAGTTTTTCAAATTCTTAGACGAGGAAAAACCAGACCTGTTTATTTTTGACACAAAAACTCCAACTATAAAACAGCACTGGGAAATTGCAAAAGTCCTAAAAGCAAAATACCCCGAATTAAAATTAGTTTTGTGCGGCGACCATCCGACTGCTCTGCCACTGGAGTCAATGCAGAACTCGCCGATAGATTTTCTAATCTGCGGAGGATATCACGATTTTGCATCAGTTGAGCTGGCAGATGCGCTGGAAAATAAAAAAGAAATTCCAAAAGGCATCTGGTACAGAAAAGACGGCAAAATTATAGAAAACGGAAGATACGAATTGAAACAGAAATTAGATGATGCGCCGATAATTGACAGGAAGTTTACGCGCAACGAATTATATCAGAAAGAATTTAATCTGGCTGGCAGGCCACTGGCATACATAATGTCTGGGCGGGACTGCTGGTGGGGAAAATGCACTTTCTGTGTGTGGGATCATACTTTGTACCCACTTGGCACATTCAGGGCAAGATCGCCGGAGAATGTAATGGCCGAAGTAAAATATCTAGTTGATGAAATCGGAGTAAAAGAAATTTTCGATGACTGCGGCACAATAACAGTAGGCGCGTGGCTGAAAAAATTCTGCAATCTGATGATAGAATCCGGATATAATAAGAAAGTAATGTACTCATGCAATATGCGATTTGGTGCCATAAATCTGGAAGAATGCAAGTTAATGAAAGAAGCTGGATTTAGATTATTAAAATTCGGGCTGGAATCTGGAAATCAGGAAACAATCGATATGCTCGACAAAGGAACAAAAATAGAAGCAGTTGAGCCAAGCTGCAAGTTTGCCAAGGATGCTGGCCTGACAGTGCATCTGACGATCATGGTTGGCTATCCGTGGGAAACAAAAGCAAATGCTTTGAAAACTTATGAATTGGCAAAGAGGCTAATGCTGAAAGGCTATGCAGATGTATTGCAGTCAACCACAGTCATACCGTATCCGGGAACTCCGCTTAACAGGGATGCAGTAAAAAATAATTGGTTCAGGGATGACTTTGATCCTTATGATTATGATGCGTATGACATGGCAGCGCCAGTTTTCAAAAGCCCAGACATGACGCCGGAAGAAATACAACTAATGTGCAATAAAATTTATCATATTTTCACTGATCCGAGATATATATTGAGAAGATTGATAAATATAAGGTCGTGGCAGGATTTGCTTTACACTATGAAAGGTGCAAAGGCAGTTTTCGGGCATGTTGAGGATTTCTCAAGAACTGTTCCGCAAGCCGAGTAAGTCTGCTAGGAAAGCATGAAACTAGTTTCAGTTTAAGCGGGATGTAAATCCCGCAGCGTCTCTCTTTGGGTGCCCGGGAGCCTTTCTCTCCGCAAAGAGAGAAAGGATGCCGTAACTAGTTTCATACAAGCTTTAATATGCTGTTTCAATCTTAAAATCTTACATGGTTGAAGGAACATCCGACGTTAAGAAGAACAGCGTAACAAAAATCTACAAGGTAAAAGGCATGCACTGCAATTCGTGTGCAACTCTTATTGAAAAAGAGCTGAAAGGCGATGTAGGGTACATTTCTGCATCTTTTGCAAAAGAGCAGGCAGAAATCAGCTTCGACAAAGAAAAGCTAAGTGAGCATGAAATAAAAGCAAGGCTGAGTAAGCTTGGCTATGAATTAACAGAAAAAAGAGAAAACACAGAGGACAGCAAAATTCCAGCAAGCTGGCTAGTTTTAGCAATCGCCGGCATTAGCCTCATAGTAGCATATTACCTGTTCGGCAGTTCTATCCCAAACATCAAGCTTCCGGAAATTGGCCAGAGCGCCTCATTAGTATTGCTGTTCCTCCTCGGAGTATTAACGAGCTTCCACTGCATTTCAATGTGCGGAGGATTTGTCATGTCCTACACTGCAAAAAATGCCGCAGAGGGGTATAAGGGCTTTGGCCAGCACTTAGTTTACGGCGGCTCAAAAGTCCTGTCATACACAGTAATCGGCGGGCTTTTCGGTTTGATTGGCGGCGTATTTGCATTCAGCACAAATCTGCGTGGCTGGATAGCCATTCTTGCAGGCATTTTCATGATTTTTTACGCATTAGGCATGATGGGGATTGGATTTTTTAAAAGATTCCAGTTCAACCCGAAGTTTTTGACTAAAATAGCAATGAGCTCGGGAAACTATTCGGGCGCATACACAAGGCCCTTAGTAACAGGGCTTCTCAATGGCTTGTTCATTGCCTGCGGGCCATTGCAGGCCATGTATCTTTTCGCAGCAGGAACATCCAGCTTTGTTTCGGGCGCAGCAAGCCTGGCTGTATTTGGCTTGGGAACTCTGCCCTTGATGATGGGATTTGGAAGTTTTGCAAGCGTTATCAGCCACAAAACAACAAGGCACATATTAAAAATTTCAGCAGTGATTGTCCTCGTACTTGGCATAGTCATGCTTAATAGAGGGCTGGCTCTGGCAGGAAGCCCTGTAAGTTTTGACTCATTAAAAGCAGATGTGTTCGGAGGCACCGGCAGTGTAATCAACAGCGGAATCCAAGAAGTTAATATGCAAGTAACTGCCTCAGGCTATTCTCCAAATTCATTTGTCCTGAAAAAAGGAGTCCCTGTTAAATGGAACATTAATGTTAAACAGCTGACTGGATGCAACAACGCAATCATCGCTAAAGAATTTGGAATTAATATCCAGCTAAAGCAGGGCATGAATACTATAAGCTTCACTCCAAATAAAGCAGGAACTTTTCCATTTAGCTGCTGGATGGGAATGCTAAGAGGCGTATTTATAGTAACAGATACGGGGCAGGCCTCACAGCAGGCAATCAAGGCAGCAGCTTCAGCATCTCCTTCATCTGGCTTGAGCTGTGGAAGCAGCGACGGATGCGGATGCGGAGCGCCAAGATGAAAAAAACCCTGAAGATAAAAGGCATGCACTGCAAAAGCTGCGAAATGCTGATAAAAAGCGAGCTTGAAGACATCAGCGTCAAGGCAGACGTAAGCTATGGCACAGGAACAGCAGTAGTTGAGTTTGACGAGGCATCAGTAAGCCTTAAAAAAATAAAAGAAGCAATTTCAAAAGCAGGCTATTCTGCTGAATAAGAGCAGTATGAGTTAAACTAATATGAAAAAAGTAACACTGGACATTACAGGCATGCACTGCCAAAGTTGCGTAACTCTGCTGACAAAAGCACTTAAAAAAAATCCAGCAGTAACATATGCAAATGTCAATCTCGCAACAGAAAAAGCATCTGTTGAGTTTGATGAAGCAGAAACTGGCGAAGAAAAGTTAATAGAAATAGTAAAAAGTCTTAATTATGGCGCAAAAGTTTCAGGCACAGATGATATTGCGCAGGAAGAAAGAAAAAGGAAGGCTAGCCTGAAGAAATCAAAAGACCTGCTGGTTTTCAGCATGATTTTTGCAATCCCAGCGTTTTTGATAGGAATGGTATTCATGTGGATTGGAATAGATGTGCCTTACAAAAACTATATTTTATTTTTATTGGCAACGCCGGTGCAATTCATAGTTGGTGCAGGAATATACAAAAGCGCTTTCGGCGCATTAAAAAATAAAACAGCAAACATGGATACATTAATAGCGCTTGGAACCAGCGCAGCTTACTTCTACAGCACTTATGTTATTTTATTTTTGCCTTCAGGCGATCAATATTTTGAAGCGGCTGCAGTCCTGATAACTTTTGTAATGCTCGGAAGATATCTAGAAGCAATAGCTAAAGGAAAAACAAGCGAGGCAATTAAAAAATTAATGAATCTGTCGCCGAAAATCGCGACAGTAATAAGAAATGGAGCAGAAAAGAAAATTCCAGTTGATGATGTTGTTATTAGTGATATTATTATTGTTCGGCCTGGAGAAAAAATTCCAGTTGATGGAATTATTATCGAAGGCGCATCCGCAGTTGACGAGAGCATGATTACTGGGGAAAGCATGCCAGTAGAAAAAGCAAAAGGCGATTTAGTTATTGGCGCAACAATAAACAAGCACGGGAGTTTCAAGTTCAGGGCAACAAAAGTCGGCGCAAATACGACACTTTCGCAGATTGTCAGATTAATTGAAGAGGCTCAGGGAAAAAAAGCACCAATACAAAGATTTGCAGACAAGATTTCAGCTTATTTTGTTCCAGTTGTAATAGCCATCGCGGTAACTTCATTTTCAGCATGGTATTTTGTGGCGGGCCAGCCATTCGCTTTCTCGCTGATAATCGCAGTCTCTGTTTTAGTGATAGCCTGCCCCTGCGCTCTCGGGCTTGCCACGCCTACAGCAATCATGGTCGGAACAGGCAAAGGCGCTGAGAAGGGAATCTTAATCAAGGGCGGAGATGCTCTCGAAAATGCGCATAACTTGTACGCAGTTGTTTTCGACAAGACGGGAACACTGACAGAAGGCAAGCCACAAGTTACAGACATCCTGAGCCTCGGAAAAATGTCAGAGCGCGAAATACTCGAAATTTCAGCAAGCGTTGAAAAGGCCAGCGAGCATCCTCTGGCACAGTCAATTGTCCAGAAAGCAGGGGAAAGAAAAATAAAACTCAGCAAAGTTAAAAATTTCAAAGCAGTGCCAGGGCGCGGAGTTGAAGGACTGCTCGGAAAGAAAAAGGTAATCATTGGCAAGCCCGAATACGCAAAGAAAATCGGAAAGTTTGACGACAGCAGAATAAAAGAGCTTGAGGAAGATGGAAAAACAGTTGTTGTTTTAATGGTGGGTAAAAAAGCAGAAGGCATCATTGCAATTGCAGATACGCCAAGAGAAGATTCCATAAATGCAGTAAGGGCATTGCAGGAAAATAAGATTTATGTTTACATGATTACTGGCGATAATAAGAGGACTGCAAATGCAATTGCAAAACAGCTCGGAATAAATCATGTTATCGCAGAAGTTCTGCCGGAAGATAAGGCAGAGGAAATAAAAAAACTGCAGAAAAACGGAAAAGTTGCAATGGTTGGCGATGGAATTAATGATGCGCCTGCCCTTGCACAGGCAGACATCGGAATAGCAATCGGCTCAGGCACGGATGTCGCCATGGAAACTGGAAATATAGTTTTGATGAATAATTCAACAATGGATGTTGTCCGCGCAATTAAACTCAGCAGGATGACAATGAGCAAGATAAAACAAAATATGTTCTGGGCATTGTTCTATAATTCACTTGGAATACCAATAGCAGCAGGCCTGCTATATCCATTCACTGGCTGGCTTCTCTCGCCCATAATCGCAGGCGGAGCAATGGCACTGTCGTCTGTTTCAGTTGTGCTGAACACTTTACTGATGAAAGGAAAAGAAATATAATTATTATTTAATGAATCACGCAACAATTACAGCGCCTTTCATTGAAGGATGTATGCTGCAATGGTAATTATAAGTTCCTGCCGTGTTGAATGTGTGCGAGTAAGCCTGCCTTTTTGAAAGCGCATCTGAATTAATTTCAATTCCAGCATCAGAAACTACTGTGTGTTTTATAGATTCGCCATTCATCCAGACAACACTTGCGCCCGTAGCGACTGTTAGAGTATTAGGATTAAATGCAAATCCGCGTATTGTTATGTCCGCATTCGCAGTAGAATCTCCAGACGGAGCTGTTTGTACCTGTTTTTGTGCTGTGCATCCGCTAATTAGAACCACTAGTACTAAAAATCCAGCAATCAGTATTTGTTTTTTGTCAATCGCCATGTTTTTAGTGCATTGTATCTGGTATTTAAAGCATTTGATTGGCTAGCCGAACTATTGCAAAAGCTATATTAACTTCGTATAATATATTTAATGCGAAATGATGCAAAAGCTGGCCACAGAGCTGAAACTCAGAGGCTTTAGCCAGCGGACTGTCAAGGCATATTCCTATCAATTACAGAAGTTTTTTGAGCATTCTAAGAAAGATATTGTGCAGGTAACTTCTGATGATGCGCGCGCATTTTTGGCATACTTAATCAATGATAGGGAACTCTCGATAAAAAGCATGGCTCTTGCGAAAGCTGCGATTAGGTTTTATTTTGAGGAAATTTTAAAGAAGCCGGCAGATCTGCCGAAAAAACTGAAAATCCCAAAGAAAGTCCCCATTGTGCTGACAAAAGATGAAGTTTCAAAATTAATCGGCGCAGCAGGCAATCCGAAACACAAGCTTGCCCTGGAATTATTGTACTCGTCAGGCTTGCGGCTATCAGAATTAGTCAACATGAAAGTTTCTGACCTGGAGCCTGCAGAAAAGGTCGGCTGGGTTCGCTCAGGAAAAGGCGCGAAAGATAGGCTTATTATTTTGTCAGACAGGTTTGTAAAAGATCTTGAAAAATACATAAAGAAAAATCCAGGGCAAACATACCTGTTCTCTGCCCGTTCAGACAAGCTCAGCCACAGGACTGTCCAGCAATTAGTAAAGGCATGCACAGAGCGCGCGGGAATAAATAAAAAAGTTTCTCCGCACACACTTAGGCATTCCTTTGCAACACACTTATTGGAAGCAGGAGTGGACATTAGAAAAATTCAGGAACTGCTTGGCCATTCTGACCTGTCAACAACCCAAATCTATACAAAAGTTTCAACAGCAGAACTGAAAAAAGTAAAAAGCCCGCTGGATGGTTTATAAATGGTAATGTTATTATTCGCCGACTTCCAAAGCGTACCGCTTTTCTTTCTTTCTGAGTTTTCTTGCAATAGTCCTGTATTTCTCAAAGCGGTAATACGCAATAATTATCTGCGAAAAACCAATTGCGAGAAGCAGGCATCCCAAAAAAACATACAAGCCTCCAAGGAAAAACTTCAGGACAACCAGGCCGACTCCTATGAAAGACAGGCCTGTCGTCATGTATTGCTGCATAGTCCTTTCCCGCGATAAAACTGTCTGCTCCTCGATAAGAAGTATGTGTTTTTTCGACGAAACCATAAAATATCAAATCAGAGTTTATATAAAAAGAGTTTTTAGCACTGGGAATAAATAACTATTGTGCAAGCACAATCTAATAATTTAAGCAAACTTGTTGATATATGTATTTATTTCATCCTGCGAGATGGCACAGCCTGCAAACTTCAGCGCCCAAAGAACGCCTTCCAGCGCATCCTTGCTGTTGATTCCGAGCAGGCCAGACTTCCAAGCAGCAAAGGCCAGCTCTGCAGAACGTATTACTTGCATGCCCTTGCAGAAATCAGAAACAAAAGCCAGATTGTCCTTGTTTATTTTTACATCAGTGTGAAGTTTTGACTGGAGCATATCTCTGAGCATTTCAGGATTTTCAATAACAAGCCTAGTTGTCCTTTCGTCAATCGCAAGCGCATCAGCATTAGAAATTTTTCCAAGAACAAGAACTGAGATTTCGCCTGGGTGAACTATTTTGAGAGGCTTGCCCTCCGCAAAAAAAGAGCTGTTTATGGAAGTCATCAGCATGTCAATTTTCTGGGCATGCCCTTTTTCTTCATAAAGTTTCAAAACATTTTGGCCAATAAGATTGTTCAGCCGTATTCCTTCGTACTTGAATCGCAAAGTTTCCATTGACTTTCCGATTGTCTCCGCTTTCACAGTATTAGTTATTGCAAAATCAGAACCGTAAATCTTTTGGAGCTGCGGAAGGTAAGTAAGCCCGCATGTAGTTGCAAGGCTTATCAATGTTGATGAATCGAATAGTATTGCCATATTATTTTAGCCTAAATAGTTTCCTCACAAGATTTATTTTTCCGCTGTCATCTGCAACAGTTTCAACGAATTTTTCATGCGTTGTTGTCTCGCCAGTCATAGGCATCAGCTCCCACTTTGTCACGCCTGTTGCTTCTGCAGCCTGCCCCAAGGACAATCCATGCTCGTAAAGCTTCGAGCTTTTTTTAATTTTTGAAAAGTTCAGCACGTCTTCAATATAAAACCTGATTCTTTTGCTAAAGCCCTCTATGTCTCCGAAAAGTATTTTCAGCGTGTTTGAATATTTTTCAACATCATCTCTTCTCAGCGCAAAAATCGCATCGTCCATGTGCGAGAGGACTGCTTTCGTGAAATCTTTTATTTTCCTGTGCTTTTTGTATTTTTCTGTTTCGAAAATCTTGGCGAGAGCGTAAATTGCAATGGCTGCGTTTGTTATTTCTTTGTCCTGATAGATTGACATTGAGTGAACTATGTGGTCCGACAAGCCATGCAGGTTTTCTATCTGACCGCCTTTAATCGCAGCGTACGCCCCTTCAAGAGCATTCAGAACATCTTTTTTAGCATTTAATTCCATTGTGGTTGTGCGGGCTCGATACACCGCGCTTTGGCGCGCAACAGCAATTCAAAAACTCATTTGAGTTTTTGATATGTCAGGCCAATATGTTTTATTTAATCGGCTTAATAAATATTACTTATGAAAAATCCAATATATTTATTGAGGTATTGCTTTTTTTCGCACGAGGATGACTGCATTAGTCATGCCATGGCGCCTGCGTTCGACAAGCCCTTTCGCTTCTAGAATATCAAGAATACGCGTGACTTTGACTTTATTGAGCTGGGTTTTTTCCACTAAGTCTGACTGGAATAAAGTTCCCTGCGCATCAATCAGTTTTTCCATAATTAGTTTTTCATCTGCGTCAAGTTTCTGGAAAATGTGCTCGTAGCTTTCTTTTGTCAATTTCTCAGGCGCGATAAGTTTCTCAACTGTTTCAATTTTCGTAATTATTTTTTCCTCCTTGCCGAAAAATATCAAGTAAAGCCCTACTGCAATTACAAAAATCATTAAGCCAATGCTGATATTCGTCTGAAAGTTAATAGTATCCCACATTGTGCATGCCTCACCGTGCGTGCAGGATGTTGCTACTATGGCGGTCATGGCTCTGTTAAATGAGAAAATTATGAATCCGATTAATGCTGCAAGCCCTATTGTCAGCAAGCCGACTGCTCTGTTTTTCATAAGCGGATGTTCAAAAAAAGCTTATTAAAGGTTTTGAGTGGCAGGTTCAATTCCAAATTCATTCGACACCCAATATGAACTCTTATAAATCAATTTATGCATTCTGATTTATGTATTTCCCTTTTGAAAAAGTCCGTCCGATACAGCAGGAGCTTGTAAATGATGTGATGCATGCCATCGATACAAAAAGGCATCTTATTGCACATGCGCCTACTGGGCTTGGGAAGACCGCGGCGACTTTGGGGCCTGCTCTTACAATTGCGCTGGAAAAGGGATATTCTGTTTTCTTCCTAACGCCGAAACATTCCCAGCACCAGATTGCAATTGAAACTCTCCAAAAAATAAAACAAAAACACAGCATTGATGTGAAAGCAACAGACTTGATTGGAAAAAAGTGGATGTGCAGCCATGGCGGGGTTGAAAGGCTCAGCTCGAAAGAATTTAATGAGTTCTGCAAAAGCCTGAGGGAAGGCGAAAAATGCACTTTTTATAATGCTGTTTTCGGAACAAAAAACCAGCTCCAAGGGCCAGCCATGACAGCGTTGGTGGATTTGAAAAAAAAGAGCCCAATCCACGCGGAAGAGCTTTTTGAAAGGTACAAGGAAGATTTCTGCAGTTACGAGCTGGCTAGCCTTCTTGGAAAAGACTCGCAGGTAATTATTGCAGATTACTATCACATTTTCCAGCCAGCAGTGCGCCAGTTTTTCCTTGGCAGGCTGAAAAAAGAGCTGAAAAATTCAATCCTGATAATTGACGAGGGGCATAACCTTCCTTCAAGAATAAGAGACATACTATCTGCAAAATTAAATAATTTCATAATAAACCGCGCAGTAAAAGAAGCAAAAGCATTTCACTTTGATGACCTGTCAGAAGCTCTTGAAAATCTCAACAACGCATTTTATAATTTGAAAAAAAGTGCGCTGAAAAACAGCAAAGAAGCATTTATTTCAAAAAAAGACCTTGTTGATGAACTGCAAGCCGCAACGCAGTGGGCTTACGAGGACTTGTATTCTGACTTAGAATCTGCATCTGCTGAAATAAGGAAAAGTGCAAAAAAATCTTTTGTCGGCTCTGTTTCAGAATTTTTAGAGCTGTGGACTGGTGCGGACATTGGATATTCAAGAATACTACGCACAAAAAACTGGAAATCAGAAAAGCAGATGGTTGAGCTGTCCTATAACTGCCTCTCGCCGGCAATTTCAGCAGGCGAAGTAATTAACGAATCAGTTTCAACTATTCTGATGTCTGGCACGCTTGTTCCCGGCGAAATGTATAGGGACTTGCTTGGCTTTTCAGAAAATCGGACAGACCTGAAAACTTATGCCAGCCCTTTCCCGCCAGAGAATAGGCTTGTGCTGATAGATACAAACACCACAACGAAATTTACTTCAAGGACTGCTGATGAATTCCAAAAAATCGCAAGAGATTGCACAGATATTGTAAAATCTGTTCCGAACAACTGCGCCATATTTTTCCCTAGTTATTATATTTTGCAGGCAATCCTGCCGTTCATGGAAGGAAAAATAGCAAAAGAAGTTTTTATTGACAGCTCAGAATTAAAAAAATCCCAGAGAGCAGAACTGCTGAGCCAATTCAAGCTTGCGGCAGGCAATGGAAACGGAGGACTGCTCCTTGCAGTCCAGGGTGGCTCAATGTCCGAAGGCATTGACCTGCCTGGAGATTTTCTCAAATGCGCAGTTGTTGTTGGTGTTCCGCTGGCCAACCCAGATTTAGCAACAAAAAGCCTGATAGAGTTTTACGATTACAAATACAGCAAAGGATGGGATTATGGCTATACTTACCCTGCAATGACGCGGGCAGTCCAGGCGGCTGGGCGATGCATCAGAAGGCCTGAAGACAAGGGCGCAGTAGTTTTTTTGGATAAAAGGTTTGCATGGGGCAGTTACTTGAAATGCTTACCACCAGAATGGAAGCCGATTGCTACTAAATTGACTGCTGAGAAAGTGAAGCGGTTTTTTAGTTCGCAATAAGAGAA
>JBBTAR010000096.1:0-1070 GCA_038044065.1 Nanobdellota archaeon | reverse complement strand
TGTTTTAAGCGGTAGCTAGTTAGTCTACCGCCAGATTTTGTAAGCGATGGAATGCACTGCGGCGGAAGACTTTTAAGTTTAAACTGTATGTAAATAATATGAAAAAATATGCGGTGCTCGCCATCGCAGTTGTTTTGGTTGTCCTGCTGGCAGCAGCCAGCGTGGATGCGTTTCAATTTAAGTTTTTTAAGCCAACGGTAAAAATTGCTAAGGTTACGCCCACAAGTACGGCTAAGGCGCCTGCACAGAACTTTGCACCATCTTCTTATGGATTTTGCGACACAAGTTCAGACTGTGTTCAGTTAGGCTGCAGTGCCAGACTGTGCGGCAGTGTACTTGATCCTCCGCCAAGTCAAGGATCGGATTGTGCTGTGCCACCAGGCGATGGCTCGCATATGGCCTGTGGCTGCCTCAATCATCAATGCCAATGGGCAAAGGCATGGAGTTGGTATGGGCTAAATCAAGGACAAGGGCAGGGAACTTCACAAAATTCTGGAAATGGGAATGGACAGAGCTCACAAGGTCAGCAGGGGCAGGGGAGCACTGAAGCCCAAGGACAAAACCAAGGCGAAGGTGGCTCATTTCAATGTCTGAACTTACCTGAAGAAAAGAAATGCATTGATGGAGAAGGCGTTCATCAATATTGCACCGGCGCAGATAGTTGTTATACTCGCCGCGGTTATAATTGCGGTGCCGGCGAAAATGGTATTCAGAAATGTATTGCTGATGCAGTTGCTGCAATGTGCATACCTAGTTGCTAGTATGATTTGAGAATTAATAATACCTAATTTTTATGCTATTAAAACTATTTCAACTAAGAATTTGTTTGCGCTTTATTCCAACCTTCCTTGCTCGGGCATTTCGGATTCAGGCACATCTCAAAAGGCCTCTGCCCCTTTCTAATTATTTTAATTATCGGATACGGGCACTTATCACAATTTTTGTCAGCCCGCTTAACTAGCGCGCCCTGCGGCAGGGGCAGTGTGGTCTTGCAGTCAGGGTATTTACTGCATGCAGCGAATTGCTTGCCAGTCGCCCGTGATCTGATTGTCCGAATATCGCCGACCTTG
>JBBTAR010000095.1:0-9289 GCA_038044065.1 Nanobdellota archaeon | reverse complement strand
GTAGGCTGGCATGAACTTTATCTTATCTGAGCCAACAATTTTTTTTGCAAATTCTTCAAACAGCCCAAGAAGATGCCTGAAGTTTAATTTATCGCCCAGCACAATTCCTTCCATCTGATTGAATTCAGTAAGATGAGTTGCGTCAACTTTATCTGGCCTGAAAACTCTGCCGACTGCAAAATATGCGCCGGGATTTTTCAGGGCAGGATTCATCAGCATTCTTGCGGACATTGCAGTCCCCTGTGATCTCAAAACAAGGCGCGAGGATTCTTTTTCATCGAACTTGGTCTGCCAGCCAGTGCTTCCGGACTTTCCGCCTGACTCGTGGGATTTCTTAACTTCATCAACAAACTTTTTGTACTTATCAAGATTTCCATATTTAGGTTCTTTTGTAAAGTATAAGTCGTGTATGCCTCTGGCTGCATGGTCTTGAGGCATGTATAAAGCATCATTGTTAAAAAATTCCATTTCAACTAGAGGGCCTGCCATTTCCTCAAAGCCCATTCCAACAAGTGTTTCCTTTACTTCATCAATGAATGCTTTGTAAGTTTGCTTTTTTCCAGGATAGATTTTTGGCACGCCAGCCTCAACATCATACCTGCGGAAACTTGCGCCCTTCCAGCTTCCTGTTTTAATCACGGAAGGCGAGAGCAGGCCAAGCCTGTGCTCCTGCTTTATTGCAGATACGGCCTGCTTTCCTAAACCTGTTATTGAAAACTCACGTATTTTCCTATCGCTTTTTGAAACCAGTCCGCGCACCTTTAGTTCTTCAAATGCAGACTTTTCATCTGGCTTTAATTTAGCAAGTTCGATTTCTCTCTCTTTGCTTAATTTTTTCAGAAAATCCTCAACATAAGTTGTATGTTTCAGAACAGTTTCGTCAACTAGCCCTACTTTTCCATGTTCGAATGCTATTATATTTTTCTTTTTTAGGGCGCCAAGTGCGAATTGCACTTCCTGCTTGTCAAGTTTTGCTTTGTCCGCGATTTGATCTAATAATAAGTCTTCCTTTTTCAAAGCTTCAACAAATTTTCTTTCAGGCAGGTCATCTTTTGCGTAAGCCTCTCCGAGTTTTTCAATTACTGCAAAGCTCTGGGGAGTTTCTTTTACTTCAACAAGCGCTTTGTTCTGGAGCCAAAGGCATGCCCGCGATACCTGCGATTCGTCCAGCAGTGTTTTTTTGGCAAGCTCTTTTGATTCATGCGGAGATTTTGCAAGGGCTTTGAGGACTACTATCTCTGCATCCTGCAATGCCTCTGCAAGCCTTTCGACACTTGTAGCCATGGTTTAGCTTTGTGATTGGACTTTAAAAAATGTGTGCTAGAAAAACAGCAAATCGGCGGTAGCTGCGGATATAACTGCTGGCAAGGCTATCAGGACTGCCTGCTTGAATATGAGTATTGGGGTATGGGCTGTTTGAAGCACTAAGACAAACATCAGCGCAGTTGCTAATGATACTAAGTAGATTTCCAATGCCCTGAGGCTGGCTTTATGTTCTAACTTTACAGAAATTTGCAGTCTTCTTCGCGATAAGTAAATTAATATGAATCCCAAAGAAAAAGAAAGCAAAGTAAGGACTGCGATGCTCCATAATTGCAGTCTTGCAGAAATATCCCATACTTCCTGAGTCAGCGCAAAGAACATTGCGCCGAATGATGCACCTACAAAATCCTCTAATAACAAAGTAGATAGCGTTCCCTTAATCCATGCAAATTCATGGCAGTGTATGCCTGAGCGGGCAGATGCCCTTGCCCTAAGTTTTAGCATGAATGCCTTAGCCATGCTTTTTGAAAGGTTTTTGGATTTAAAAGAATGAGTAAAAACTATTAAATAGTGAGTGGGCCCGGACGGAGTTTCTCGCAGGAAATAAATTTCCATGCCTTTGAACCGTCGGCCTCTGCCTTGCTGACTTCAGGCAAACAAAGTTCTATGGGATTGAAAATCCCATCATTTTCTTTTGGATGCCAAGGAGCCTTTTCTTTTTGAAAAGAAAAGGCTGCTTTATCAGAGCAGCGCTCCACCAGGCTGAGCTACGAGCCCACAGATAAAATTAGATTAGGTGTTTTAAAAAGGTTTTTAGATAACAAAAATTCGTCGCTCGCTAGATAACTGCTTAACTGAATTTTTGAATTATGAAGCGCAATATATAGTATTATGCGTTCACAAAAAGAAAAATAATTAATCCTTAGCCAGCCTGTAAACCGCAAGGACTGCCACAATAGTGGCTGCCGGAGCAACTAGGAATACAAAGTAGCTCATTATGTGCAATAAGTATGAACCCATTAAGGGTATGTATTTCAGGCTTTGGGCAACAATTATCAGCGATACTGAGGCTAGCAAGAAGCTGTTTACTTCTTTTGCTTTTATATTGAGCAAGCCGATAACTAAACCCATCAGAACTAGCACTGATGATATGAATGCTGTGTTTGGCATTGCCACGCCGAGGATAACTGACACGCCGATTCCGATAAGGAATAACCAATGCCCCAAAACATGCAATTCTACTTCTGCAGTTGCTTTTCTTGATCTTTTTCTTGCCATGATTAGCGTTACAAATAGGTATTAAAATAAGTATAGCACTATTGTTGAGTTGAAAATGGACGAGGTGGGGATTGAACCCACGGCCTTCACGTTGCGAACGTGACGTTCTACCACTGAACTACCCGCCCATAGAATAGTTTAATAATGTTCCTTTTTAAATTTCTCTAATGGATAATATCGTTTTTTTAGGCAATGGCGGTGGCAGGGTAATTGTTTCAACTCAGATGATTTCGACAGCAGGCTTCATAATGCATGTCCAAGGCCACCAGATATTCGTAGATCCCGGACCCGGTGCGTTGCTGCGCTCAAAGATCTGCGGATTGCAGGCCAGCAAAACAGAGATAGTCTTTGTCTCGCACCATCACATAGACCATTCGGGTGATGCAAATGCGATAATTGATGCCATGACTCTTGGCGGGATACATCCAAAAGGAGTTTTCATAAGCACATCAACGATGATAAATGGTACGGAAAATGAAGGCCCTATGCTGAATAAGTTTTATGCTGGCGTTCTGAAGGAATGCTTTGCCCTGAAACCAAATGATGCAATCACAATCGGCGATTTGAAATTCACAGCAACGCCAACACAGCACGAAGTTGAGGATATTGGATTTGTGCTTGAAACAAAAACAGGCATAAAAATCGGATACACAGGCGATACCGCGCCTTTTGATGGCTTGGCGAAGGCATTCATCGGCTGTGACTTGCTAATAGTTAATGTTCTCAAACCCGGCGCGCAGAAGTGGAAAACCCACATGTGTTCAGAAGATGTTGTCAAAATTTTAAAAGAAGTGAAACCGAAGCTGGCAGTCATCCGCGCATTTGGCGCAAAGATGGTCATGGCAAAGCCGATTTACGAAGCCCGCGAGATACAAAAAAAGAGTGGCGTTCAGACTGTTGCGGCTTATGATGGGATGAGAATAGACCTAGATGCGAAGAAATAATAGTTAATATTTTAAACTGTGGTGCCTAAACTAATTCAGTGTGGTACCTAAATGGCATACATAGTCAAAAAGGTAATTAGTGGCAGGCCATATTTCTACCTAGTGGAATCCAAAAGGATTGCCGGCAAGGTCAGGAAGAAAACTATTGCATACCTGGGCGCAAATCCGACAATTGCAGAATTGCGCGAGGTGCTGGCAGATTTTACGCATATGGAATCAGAAAAGGCAATAAAACAATTCAGGTTATTCGCCAAGAGTAGGAGATGATTTGTGGTGCCTAACTATTGCAGTTAGGTTTTTAATACCACCTGCATCCAAAGTTCAATGGTTAAAAATAATCATGCGCGATTAGAGGATAGGCTATGCCGCGCAGCTTTCGCCCTCGTTTTAAATGGTAATAGAGAAATGCGCGCTAAGGGTATTTGTGAAACAATTAGTGAGAGTTTTCCAGTACGGCTAAAATATTTGGAGCCAGATAGCCTGGCATGGCTTTTTACGGCGTGCGCGCGTTCAGGTCTGTTCGTAATTGCAAGTCAGCCAAACGTAGCAAAAACATATGCGCTAACGCCGGAGTTTTATGGCAAGTTGACCGATGCCATTGAGTCAGAAACAGCAGGCCTTTTGGAGGCGCGGGGCATACCGTACAGCATAGATGCAGGTGTTATGCTTCTTTATCATAGGCAAACCCATCATGCGTTGTCTCCTACCCAGTACAGCGTCTTCAGGCAGGCAAGAGATGCGCTAAGGCGTATTGGCCAGCGTTAGTTTTTTAAAATAAGTTGGTTTCGTGAGCACATGACTGCGGAAGATTACGCGCAATTGGAGAATAAATTATACTATGCTGCCTTTGCCCTAGTACTAAATGAAAATAAAGCAATGTCTGCAAATGATATGTGCAAACTAGTCCGCGATAAATTCCCGCCGCTGTTAAAATGGGCGGATAAGCAAACTCTATCGATAATACTATCGCGGTGCAAAAGCCGCGACTTGTTTGTGATAGCTACAAGACGCACAGGCAGGCCTAATACATATGCCCTGACTCCAAAGTTTTACTCTACATTATCTGATACAATTATATCGGAAACAGCAGGACTTTCAGAAATGCGCGGCGTACCCATAGGCAGTGAGGCAGGAATTATGGCTCTGCACAAACATGCCAAAACCCGCAGGTATAAACGACCAACTATGCGTAGCGTATTTATGCAGGCAAGAGATGCTCTGCGGCGCGCAGGCTAACACTGAAAACCTTTTAAACTTCTCAGGGGGTTTTATGCCATGGCACTCGCACCCAAACCAAATTTTAAAGAACTCGAGCAAAAGTGGCAGAAGTATTGGTTAGACAACAAAACCTACAAGTTTGACATGAAAAGCAAGAAAAAAGTTTTTGCAATAGATACTCCGCCGCCTTACATCTCAGGCGAGCTTCACATGGGCCACGGGGTTTCTTACACAGGCTTTGAATTTATTGCGCGGTACAAGAGGATGACGGGGCATAATGTTTTCTTCCCGATTGGTTTTGATGACAATGGCCAGCCAACAGAACGTTTCGTAGAAAAAAAATACAAAATAAAAGCATCTGAGATTCCAAGGGATGAGTTTATCGAGCTTTGCCTGAAGGAAACAGAAATAATAACAAAAGTTGCGAAGGAACAGCTCACTCGGCTCGGACACAGCTATGATTGGGATTTATTCTATTCAACAATCAGCCCGAAAGCTGTGAAAGTTGCACAGCAGTCCTTTCTTGATTTATACAAAAAGAAATTAGTTTACAGGGCAGAAGAGCCAGGCCTGTGGTGCGTGAGCTGCCAGACTGCACTTTCCCAGGCAGATGTTGAAGACAAGGAAAGGGAAACTACTTTGAATTATATTGATTTTGAACTTGATGCAGAACAGAAAACCAAAAACCAAAAACCAGCAGCAATACAAATAGCCACAACACGGCCGGAATTGTTGCCTGCCTGCGTCGGGGTTTTCGTCCATCCTGAAGACAAGAGATACAAAAGCTTCATCGGGAAAAGTGCAATCGTACCTATTTTCGGCCAGAAAGTAAAGATAAGAGCAGATGAAAAGGTCGAGCCAGCCTTCGGAACAGGCGCCGTCATGATATGCACTTTCGGAGACAAGACTGATTTGGAATGGTATAGAAAGCACGAGCTTGATTTGAAAATTGTTTTCGATAAAAAAGGCATTATGCTTGACTCTGCAAAGCCTTTCGATGGGCAGGAGCTTCACGTCGCAAGAAAAAACACCATCGAAGCCCTTCAAAATTCAAAAAAATTAGTTAAACAGGAGCACATGAAGCAGAATGTCGGAACTTGCTGGAGATGCCACAACCCAGTTGAATTCCTGCCGACAAAGCAATGGGCGATCAAGACTTTGGAGTTCAGGAAAGAAATATTAGAACAGGCAAACAAGATAAAATGGCATCCAGAATACCATAAGCACAGGTTTGATGACTGGACAAAAAATCTAATGTGGGATTGGGTCATCAGCAGGCAAAGGCATTTCGGCGTCCCTATTCCGGTTTGGTACTGCAAGTGCGGAGATGTGCTTGTTGCAGATGAATCTCAGCTTCCAGTTTATCCAACAAAAGATAAACCCATGTTAAAATGCAGGTGCGGAACAGGAGAATATTCTCCTGAGCTTGATGTATTTGACACTTGGATGACTTCTTCTCTGACTCCGCAGATAGCAAGGGGGTTCACAAAGGACAGCATTCCTTTTGATCTGCGCCCACAGGGTTACGAAATAATACGTACATGGGCATTTGATACAATTTTGAAATCGTACTTGCACTTCAAAAAAATACCATGGACAGATATAATGGTAAATGGCATGATTCTTGATCCACAGGGCAAAGCCATGCACAAATCTACTGGAAATATAATAAACCCAATTGACTTGGTTGATAAATACGATTCTGATGCACTGCGATATTTTGCATCTGTTGTAAATATCGGCGAGGATGCGCCTTTCATGGAAAAAGAACTCGCACATGCGCAGAAATTAATGATAAAACTCTGGAATGTCGCAAAATTTGTTGAAATGTGGAATGTTTCGCCAAAGAATTTCAAGGCAGTGAATGTAATTGACAAGTGGCTCATAGCAAAATTAAATTCAGTTATAAAGACATACCATGAAAGTTTTGAAAACTACGATGCAGTTACTGCGAGGCGCAACCTGGAGAACTTTTTCTGGGAATACTGCGACTTTTACCTTGAAATGATTAAGTACAGGCTCTATGGGACAGACAAAGCTGAAAAAGAATCAGCAGAGCAGACGCTTTACACATCTTATTATAAGATGCTTCAGATGTTTGCGCCGATTATTCCGCACATAACTGAAGAGGTTTACAATGAGGATTTCAAAAACATCGGAAAAGAAGATTCGATACATAAAACGCAGTTTCCGCCTGCTGAAAAAGCAGATGAAACTGCAGTTGAACTCGGAAATCTGGCAGTTGAAGTTATAACTTTGCTAAGAAAGCACAAGACGGACAATAAAATCAGCCTCGGTGCAGAGATTCCGCACTTGGTTTTGCACCATCCGAAGGCAAAAGAGCTGGAAAAGCTAAAGAAAGACATTGCAGCGACAATGCGGATAAAGAATTTGGAAATAAAGGCTGGCGAGACTAAGATAGAGTAAGTGCGTTCGGCTTTATGCCGAACCCGCTAAAAGCGCCAGCCCATTTCGGGGCTGATGCGGATAAAGAATTTGGAAATAAAGGCTGGTGAGCTTAAGATTGAATAAGATAGTTTTGTATTTCGCTTAATTGTTTGTTAAAGCACACAAATATTTTATAATAACAGCATATTTGATTGCGCATGGCCACTATGCGCGCAGGTTTATTCGTAATGATTGACGGGCTTGATGGAGTCGGCAAAGATACTATTATTGACGCTCTGAAACAATATCTTATCAGCATCGGCAAATCAACTTTTGAATTAAAAGATCACTGGGGAAAGCAGGGGTTTCATCCCGAACTTAATGATTTTATCACATCAGATGTTTTGAGTTCATCAGAGCCGACTTATGTTGGCATTGGCGCAGCCATACGCCGCGAAATTATTGCAAATCATGCGGACAGAGTATATTCCGCCCGCGCAACTGCGTCAGCATATGCATTAGACAGGATGGTACTTTACAAACGCGTTTTACTGCCAGCCTTGAAAGTTGGCAAGTGGGTAATACAGAGCAGAGGAGTTTCAACAACATTAGCATATCAGCCTCTGTGGGCGCAGATACAAGAAGATAGTTTATCGCTTGAGGAGGTTATGGCGCTTGAGGGAAATGTTCTGGCATTGGAAAATGCGCCAGACCTGCTGGTAATACCAACAGTTGCAGATGTTGATGAGCTGGCTACAAGGCTAGCCCAACGCGGGAAAAAAGATAATGCTATTTTTGAAAACACACAATTTCAAAAACAGCTGGATGGAGTATATAGGAGTGATTGGTTCAGAGAGATCTTTGAATCGCGAGGCACGGTTGTAAAATACATAGATGCTGGCGTTTCAGTTGAGCATTCCTGCAATGAGGCTGTGCGCGTATTAACAGACTTCTTGAGAGAACGCGGCAAAATACAGTAAGATAGGCTTTTAAATAAATTTAATTTCTATTATTTATGGCAGATATTAATGACAAAGAGCAGAGAAAGCTGAAGTTTCAGCTAAGAAGGCTAGTCAGAGACTTGTCAAAAAAAAGGGCAAGGCATACCGAACTCATATCTGTTTACATACCTGCAGGCTACCAAATACAAGGCATAATAGACCAGCTGTCCACAGAAGCTGGGACTGCGAGGAACATACAGTCCTCAACAACAAGAAAAAATGTTACCGGCGCGCTGGAAAGAATGCTGTCTCACCTCAGGACTTACAAGAAGACACCAAAGAACGGGCTGGCCTTATTCTCTGGAAATGTTGCAGAAAGGGAAGGCTCTGAAGATTTTCAAGTGTGGAGTATTGAGCCTTCGGAAGAAATCAGAGTCAAGATTTACAGGTGCGATCAGGCTTTTTTCCTTGAGCCTCTGCAGGAACAGCTCGAAGTAAAAGCAGTTTATGGCCTGCTCGTAATGGACAGAAGGGAGGCAAACCTAGCACTCCTGAAAGGCAAGCAGATTATTTCACTAATAGACTTGGATTCAATGGTTCCGGGAAAATTCAAAGTTGGCGGACAAAGTGCTGGCAGGATTGCCAGAGTTATCGAAGGCATGGCAAATGATTTCTATAAAAAAGTTGGAAGCTACTGCAATGAAAAATTTGACAAGCCAGAAGTAAAAGGAATAATTGTCGGCGGGCCTGGCCCGACAAAAGAAGATTTCGTCAGGGGCGAGTTCATGCGCACACCTGTCAGAAATAAAGTGCTTACAGTAAAAAACACAGGCTACACCGGCGAATTCGGGCTGAAAGAAGTTGTCGAAAGCTCAGAAGATGTTTTAGCGAATGAAGAAAGGACAATGGAAACAAAACTAGTCCAGCGATTTTTAATGACTCTTGCAACCAGAAAAACTTTTGCAGCATATGGTGGCGAGCCGGTGATGAAAGCCCTTGACGCACATGCTGTTGAAATACTTTTGATTTCGGAATCATACCCAGAGGATAAGACAGATGTTTTGATGGACAAGGCAGAAGCATTGGGAGCAGATGTTTATACTATTTCGATGGATACGCGGGAAGGCCAGCAATTGGCAGGCATGGGTGGAGTGGCAGCTGTGCTTAGGTTCGCGATTGGATAAGTATTAAATATGTATTGTTTTATAAAAAACATGACAGATTTGCAAATTCTTGTATATGCAGAAGTTTGTGCAG
>JBBTAR010000094.1:1983-13663 GCA_038044065.1 Nanobdellota archaeon | reverse complement strand
GCACTGCTTGTTTGAATCGCAAAGTGTCATTTTTGTCGCGCACTTGTTGCTTGCCGAGCAGAATGTTTCGCTTACATACGGGCCGTAATCTCCGCAAGTGTCGATTATTGTTTTTCCGCTGCTGTCTGAACACGAGCCAAAGGTATTTGCGTTCTGTCCATCTGTATCTGTGCAAGCCGCATTAGCTGGATTTATTTCTACGCCGTAACTGTTGACTATTCCAAAACCAGTGTTTGAACTGCTGGCAAAAGATATGCCGACCACTGCTAAAGCTATCAGTGCTATTGCCAAGTTTGTATTAAATCTCATAGCCATCCTCCTTTTACTATGTGTTTAAAACCGCAATATAAAAAGATTGTGTCGCTACTGCGCAACACACGCACCATCAATGCATGCCTCGCCAAGCCCGCAGGACTGCTTTCTGTGCGAGCAGGTGTTGTTAGGCGCGCAAATATATTCAACTATCTGCCCCTTGGCATTGCAGTAGTCTGTGAAATTTCCATTGGCAGAAGAGCATGCGCCTTGTATGTTTGTGAATTCTCCGCCATCAGAATCATAACATGAATCGCTTACTGGAATTATCTTGCCTTCCTCAAGGGTTACATAGGGCTGTGCATCTTTTACAGCTGTGAATAAAACTACTGCTACGAACAGGACTGCTAGAATTTCCGGAAAGCTGGGTTTGCTGGCCATGTGTTTATCTGCCAATAGGGGTATTTAATTATTGTGTTCAGATAACTTTTAAAACTAAATAAGACTAGCTAATATATAGCCTCGTCGTCCAGAAGCATCCTTTTCTTTCGCAAAAGAAAAGGCTCCTTGGAACCCAAAAGAAAGGCGTGGCGGTTTTCAACCGCCAAAATTCCAAATGCTAGGACAATGGTCAAGGATACAAGGCTTTGGACCTTGGGACCTCGGTTGGTTTGCAAGTAATTGCAAGCCAGAGGATTTCGAATCCGAGCGAGGCTATTCAAAACTCTTTTTAATTTATCTATTTTCTCCAAAGCATGGAAGAGCCAGAAATAGCCATCCAGATACTAAAGCGCATAAAAGGCTTATCGGATATAAGCATATTGGACGATGCAGACAGAGAAAAACTGCGCGAGCTGGAAAAGCCGAACAATCTTGGAGTGCTGGCCTGCCTGAAAAGAAAGTTTGTCATCTGCATGGCACATGACTCAAGTTTCCGTGAGCCCGCAGGAGATATAGCTATTGAAACTGAGGCTGGCTTGGTTTTCCCGGCAGTCCCTTTCCCAGAACTCGAAACAGCAGGCAGGAAAAATGTAACCTCATCTTCTCCGTCAGAAAAAGCGCATGATTTCCTAGCCAAAAAATACAAAATGAATATACCAAATAGCGACGCAACACTTTTAATAGGTTTCGATATTTAAACATAGAATGACAAGCGCAAGCAGGCCGGCATGGGTAAAGGACAAGAAACTGCACAAAGACTTTGAAGTAATTGACTGCAAGCCCTATGATGATTACAAAGACCATGATAATGATTTTGGGTGCTACACATTAATCAAAGTTGATTTTGAATTCTGGGAGATACAAGTAGCTGTCTGCAATTACGAGCACGAAATACTAAAAGTTTTCAAAGGCAGGCGGGCGCAGGACATTTACTCCGCGATTTTCAAATACGAAAAAGAGCATGGTTTAGAATGGTTCAAAGGCAAGCAACACATAGCCTATTTGGGCAAAGAGCTGAAGAAAGCAGAGATTGCTTTATCCTTAGGAAATACCGGGTATTATCAAGAGTAAAGAAATAAAAAAATCAAACAGACTCCAGTATTATTGGTATGTCAGCACCTGCAATATTATATATCTTATCGTTCTTTATAGTGCCGTTGTAGTCCATCTTTACAACATTGCCCTGCAGGTCTTCTGGCAAGTCCATTGTCTTCAGGAATGCATGGACTGCTTTTCCAGCAACATCAAATTCATAATGCTCGTCTGAAACTACCGTTACAGATGCATAATTGTCCAGCTTTTTAATCAGAGCCTGCAAAGTAAAGAAGGCTGGCTTCTTCGTGCTTGGCAGTTCTATGATGTTTGCCTTAGCAAGGTTTCCTCCCAAGGTATCTGCCCATCTTCCGTAAAAGACTTTATCTGCGCCTTTTCCAAGTGCAGTCAGGTAGCTGATAAATAAGAACTTGGACTGCTCTTTATCGCTTGTGCCTATTATCGAAAAGTCAGTCAGCCAGACAGGCTTGTCCACGCCTTCCTGAGAAATGAAGTTTTTGAATTCCTGTATTCTTGCGCCGTCATCACAGTCAGCGCAGTGGTAGTTTGCGATATCAAAGCTGTCTTTTGCGTTGTAGAAAACATCTTTCCAGAATGTTGAGCCGATGCCATCTTTTGAAACTGCGCCGTTAAGAACTTTTGCAACGGAGTCTGCTGATTTTATTGCAGAGTAGGATGCTTTCAGAACTTCTGCATAATCTTTGCCTTCGCCCTGGAAGAAAACTTTTCCAGTGACTGTGAGCTGGACATCTGGCTCAGAAGCAACTTCCCAGTGCTTGATTCCGTATTTTAGGCTAGGCATGTCATTTACGCTGTCGCCATCATATCTTTCAACTAATGCGTTCACAAAGAATTTGTAAGAATCCATATCACAGGGCTTCCTTCGCTTTGTGGCTAGCTGGCCAGCAAGTTCGCCATAATCCAAGGTGGTTTCGCTGGCATAGCACTTTGCCTGATCCTGTGAATTGTAAGGCCAGATTATTGCTAGAATGTTTAAACCCTGTTCTTGGACTAATATAACATACTCATCAGCAGTTTTCCAGTCAAATGTACTTAATCCAATTTTTTCCCAGTTGAATGGCCCGGGGTATGCCTTATCCCATGCGATGCCAGCCTCTTTTACGCCTGCAAGGTCTTTTTCTGCATTAATAACGCCGAAGTGGTTTGATGTGGGGCCTGCGTAGGTTACTGCGGTCTTCTGTCCTGCGTCTTCGGCCGTCTGGGTTGTTTGTTCTGTTGGCGCAGAAGACTGAGAATTAGAGCTGGGAGATTTTTCCGCATTGGAAAAATACACTGCAAATAAGGTAATCAAAATCAGCGCGCCGACAGCAATTGCTATTTTCGGATAGTCTTTTGCAGTTAAATTTTCAATATAATTCTTTTCAGCCATAATATACTAAATAAAATAGGCTAAATAAATCTTTCTAAGCGTTTTCAAGTGATTTGTTTCAATAAACTATATCTAACAAACTATAAATAACAAAAATTCGCTGCTCGCCGAGTTTTTGAATTGTAGTCGCGCTACGCGAGAAAAATCTGCATATTTTTCTGCGCCAAGAAAATTCCGACAGAATTTTATCTGGTCTCACATAAACCAGCACGACCACAATAAATATAAAGATGCATTAAATAATATTGCCATGGCAACTGATGTTTCTGATTCGGCATATAGAACTGCGGTAATGGTTCATGGCTCTACATGCTCTGGCAAAAATGTTGTGGCTGACTGGGCACATGCAAATGGCTTTGCAGTTTATGAAATGGGCCTAGTTGTCAGAGAATACTGGCCAGCCTCGCACCCAGGGCATGGGCTGACAGAAGCGCAAATCAGGGACTTGCTGAGGGTTAAACAGCAGGATGGCACTTTCAGAGCGCCACTAGGAGTTTTGCATTTCCTTTACGAACACATAAGTAAAAATCCAAAGCCAACAAAAGACGGAGTTGTTTTCATAATAGACGTTGTATCTCCTGAAGAAAGGACAGCCATCCATGCGCGCCATCAGCAGGCCTATGGTATTGCAGTTCACTGCTCGCCAGAAGATAGGGAAGCCAGAGTGAGGCTCCGCCAACAAAAAACAGGAAGGGTTACAGATATTGATAAAAGATTAAAATGGGAGCAGGCAATGCGGCTTGAAGAAGTCATGGCTGCTGCAGAGCTGAGGCTTGCAAGTGCAGGCACATCAGCAGACCATTTGGAAAGTTTTGAAAAAGTTGTAGATGCAGAAATGAAAAACTTTCTGCAAAAAATTTTAACAAGGTAATTTTCCAAACTTTTTAAACTTTCGTTTTGAAAGTTATTTGCAAGTCATTTCACACATCAGTAAAAAACAAAAATATATAAACCCCCTTTTCTTAAAAAATCATGAGGTAAGCAATGGCCAATAAATTAGGAATACTTATAGTGCTTGCAACTGTATTAGTTTTGAGTGGAATTTCATCAGCGAATGCGCTGAACGTAACAGATATCACTGCGAATTGGGCAACGGGATTTCCAGATGGATTCGTAAATCAAAACGAGCAGATAAGAATTAATATAACTCTGTGGACAAATAATTCTGATGGTATTTTTAACTATTCAACTGGTGGCACTCTAAATAATACGGCGCCATTAAATATTACTCAAGTTCTATTTACACTTGGCTCTGGTGCAACATATTCTGTCGCCCAGAATCCAAATGGCTCAAATGATACATCACTTACGGGCTGGGCATTTACAAACACATCAAATACAGTAGTATGGACTTACGTTCCAGCAGTGCCAACATCAACAAGATTTACTAACGAAACATCGCACAGTTTCGTATTTAATATGACTGCAAGCAATCCAGGCGATTCACGGCAATTGATAACCATGCAAGTAAATGATTCCGCGCACACCAACCTAACTTTGTTTACGCTGGTATTAAACAACACTAACAGAACTCGTATTTCTGGCCAAAACCTCAGCAATCAATTTACAGTTAATTTCCAGTTTGCAGGCTCTGTAAAGAATGAATCCGGCAGTCTTGTAAACAGCACGAATGTTACTGTGTATAGATTTGTAACGCAGGCAGGTGGCCCACCAGTAGAAATGATGGCTGGCTCTGTATTAACTGAAGGAAATGGAACCTTTTCGTTCAAGGGTGTAAATGCGACAGGCTACGCGGCTGGGGCAGCATACACTACTAAGTTTGTTTACTATAACCAGGCATTGTGGTATAATGCCACCGCTGTGGTATTTTCAGGGCAGCAGGCCATGAAGACAGGGCCATTGTTGCCAGCTTTCATAGGTGTTATGTATGCGCCAGCATCGCGCGGAGATGGTGTGGATATGTTTAACGCTATGCCAAGCATAAATGGCACTACTTTCAGTCTAGTCCCAGCAACGACACTAAATATTACTGCGCATAATACAACAATTGCGCAAAAATTTGGATATGAAGTAACAGACATTGCTTCTGGATTCCCAATAGATAGCAAGATACTTGGCTCTGGCACTTCAGCGTCTGTTGTAGTTCCAACAGGCAGAGACTACAATGTAATGGTTGTAAGAGACCCAACGATATTTGCTGCGATTGGTGTGTGCGATGGCAAATTCATGAATAATAGTAATTGCCCAGTGCCGCCAAAGTCAAATTCAAGCACAGGCACTTTGACTGCAACAGAAGGCAGTACCACTTCGGTGGCATTTAACCTGACTACTGTTACTGGAAGCCTATGGGGCTGCATTGGCGTAACTGGAAATACCACGGCTATAACAAATGTAAGCGCTATTTATCCGCGTATGCTTCCGTATGCAGGGTTTGTACCGCCACTAAAGGCAGATGCTGGAAATATAGGCATACTTACAAATGAAACACAGCTAAATTATACCAGCACGAGATGCAGAACCAGTGCGTACATTGCCGAATACAACATACCTTTGCTGTCTGCAACTTACCTGATTGACTTTTATGGCGCAGGAAATTATACAGCACCATTAGTGGGAACAGTAGGCTGGGTGCAGAATATAACTATTGGCGGCGGTGCTACAAACTATAATATAACTATGAGTCCATTATTTGGCGCAGATTTTAGTGCATTTGCCATAGCAAATTCCACTGTGAATGCCACGAAAATAAGATTTAATGCGACAAACTCGAGCAGCGGCATATTAACACGGGCGCCAAACTTAGAACTAACTGTGTATTATCCGCACACAGGCAGATTAAGATATATAATCGACACAGATACATTCAGCGGAGGAGCATTCTTCTTCCCGATAGTAAATACTACTGGCGCATGGGCAAAGACAACAGTATTTGGAAATGGCCCGCCAGTAGAAACAAAAGTAACTCTGGCGTCAAATACAACAAGCATCGTAGTGGATGATGCTGGCGGATTTGGATTCAGAAGACTGCTGGCAAATGGAACGCTTGATGCGGATTACAATGTTTCGGCATCGCCAATACAAATGAGATTTATGACGTACGGCACTGCGTCAAACGGAGAAAATTGCAATGTAATAAACCCATCAGCTGCTTGCGAAATTGCAAATATGACTGCCTCAAACTTCAATCCATTTAAAGTGCTAGTGGCAGGAAAAGTAAATCTGGAAATGAAAATACTTAGCAGTGGAGTTACTGTGACGTATGTAAACTATGACATGTTCCAGGCAAAGCCGCCGACAAATACAATATTTGATGAATCTGCAAACATAACTGATTCCGTAGAGTCGTGGCAGTTTGGAGGCTATGCTCCGGCAGATGCGTATGACACTGTTATTGTAGGCATGCCATATACGGAAGCCAACATGGACGAAACCAGAATTAGGATAAAAATACCATTGCTCTATGACCAGGATTTGAATGTGATTTGGAATAGGACTGCGGGAAATACTGCAAGCGATTTGACGTATGAGTATGCAAGCCTCAAGGCAACGACGTACAATTCGTCAGGCTTCGTAGATTACCTAACTGACAACGGCGTGGCTTGCGACTCTAGAAACAATAACATAACATCGTTTACTTGCTTCGTAAATGTAAGTATGAATATAGCTTATATGAGAGTACCGCACTTTTCAGCAACCAGCCCATCTGTATTTACTGGCGCCGCAGCAGCAACAGCTGCAGCGAGCAGTAGCAGTGGTAGTTCTGGCGGCGGAGGCGGCGGAGGCGGACTAAATGAGCCGAAATCAACAACGCTATTAGCTTCAATAGCTGCAGGCATCCCGACAGCAATAAGCGTCGATGGCAGCAAGATTGGCGTCAGCGAAGTAGTGCTTGAAACACTATATCCTGCAAGTGACGTTACTTTTTCAACAACAAAGCTGGCAAGCAAGCCATCAACAGTTGATGTAGCGCCAAATGTAGTGTACAACTACATTAATTTCGTAACAAGCCTGCCAGATACAAGCCTGCAGAAAGCAACGGTCAAGTTCCAGGTAAAGAAGAGCTGGCTGACTGAAAACAGCATTGACAAGACTACTGTTGCCCTACAGCACTGGAAAGATAACAAGTGGGTGGACCTTGGTTCGACATTAAAGAGCGAGGACAGCGAGAATGTATATTATGAGGCAATAACACACAGCTTCAGCACATTTGCAATAACCGGACAGAAACTCGCAGGAGCCGCAGGAGCAACAACAGGAACTACTGGCAAAGCAGGCACTAAGACAACAGCCGGCGGAACAACTGGGACACAAGCAGCAAGTTCAACAGTACTGCTGGTTGTATTGCTGATAGCAGTAATAGGCATATTTGCATACCTGACAATGCAGAAGAAGAGGCGAAGATAAGCCTCTATTTATTTCTTTTCTTTTTATTTATAATTTTTAATCATATCTTCATAAAATTTATATACTGTTTAATTCATGTGTTGCTATGAAGGGGGCTGGCTTTGGTGTTATTATAGCGATTGCTATTGTAGTTGCTTTGAGTTTATTCTTTGCAGGCCAGATGCCGGCAGAAACAGATGAAAGGTTTTCCTGTGCTTCAGATTCTGACTGTGTGCCTGCCCGGTGCTGCCATGCAGATTCTGCAGTTAGCAAAAACTTTGCTCCGGACTGCAAGGGGACGTTCTGCACTATGAACTGCGCGCCAAATACACTGGACTGCGGACAGGGCGCAATTAAGTGCATCAAAAACAAGTGCGAGGTTATTTTGAAATGAGTAAGATGAGGTTTTTAGTTGCGTGTTTTTTGTTATTTGTTTTGGCAGTTTTGCAAACAAGCTCTGCAAATGAAATTAGCACAAATCAAATACTAATAATTGAGAATCAAAAATATCTTACAAGTAACGAAATTGAGAAGCAATTTGAAAATAATGAAAAAGTTTCAGTAATAATTATGCAAAAGCCGCAAAAAAGTGAAAACATTATCAAAACTTTTGATTTTCAATCAAATAGTGTGGAATTCGGCGCGCAATCATTTTCAAAACAAGATTTTGAAGTAAAAACAAGATTCTCAATAATAAACGCGTTTTCTGCTGAAATAACAAAAAAAACATACGAACAGTTGCAGGCAGATGAAAACATACTCATCCAATATGACCACCCAATGCATGCCTTTCTGCAGGGTGCAATTAACATTACTAATATTAGCAGGCTTCAGCTTGCACAGGCTCGCATGGGCGGGGCAGGCCAGACAATATGTATAGTCGACACTGGAATAAATTACAACCATGCGGATCTTGGGGGCTGTTTCGGAGCAGGATGCAAGGTTTCGGGAGGCTATGATTTTGTGAATAGTGATGCAAATCCTATTGACGATAATGGGCACGGCACCCATGTGGCTGGCATTGCTGCTGCAAACGGCTCGCTGAAAGGCGCAGCTCCTGATGCTGGGCTGGCTGCAGTAAAAGTTTTGGATGCGGCAGGCAATGGCGCTGAGTCTGATATAATTTCAGGCATACAGTGGTGCGTTGATAACCGCGCAGGCAACAATATATCCGTAATAAGTATGAGCCTTGGAAGCGCTACCACTTATGGCTCTTACTGCGATGCTTCTTTTTCTGCCATGGCAGGAGCTGTAAATAACGCTATTGCTGTTAATATTAGTGTTTTAGCTGCAACAGGGAATGCTGGTTCTACTAGCCAAATAAGCTCGCCAGCATGCATAACAAATGTAACTGCAGTCGGTGCAACTTATAAAAATAATTCCATAGCATCTTACAGCAACAGGGCGACTTTTGTCAATTTATTTGCACCAGGCGACTCAATAAACTCAACTTATAACAGTGGTTATGCTGTGGAAAGTGGAACTTCTATGGCAACTCCTCTGGTAGCAGGCTCATTTGCTTTAGCCAGGCAGGCTTATCAAAACAAATATAGCACTATGCCGTTGCCAGCAGAACTTTTAACTGCGTTCAACAATACCGGCGTAAATATAACTGATGCAATTGGAACAGTTTATCGAAGAATCAATGTGCTAGCCGCATTGAGCACGTTCGATACGCAAAATCCGCAATATGTTCTTAACTCGCCTGCAAATAACTCTGTGCTGAACAGAAGCGCAGCAATAAGCATTAGTTTTACTGATGATATTGGAATTTATCGCGCATATTATTCGAGAAATGGCACTGCGAATGTATCAACAGCAGGGCAAATAAGCACGTTGAGCTGGCCAGCAGGCAATAATACCCTGACTTTGCATGTTTGGGATGTTTTCGACAAATACAACACTACGGAATTTCGATTTGACATATTAGCAACTCCGCCAATAGCGTCAAACGTAACAATCACACCTTCTGCGCCATACGCAAACTCAACGCTTTTGTGCAATTATACTTATTCTGATGCGAATGGCGATGCAGAGAATAGCACAGCAGTAATCTGGTACCTTAACGGCGCTGAAAATTCCACTTTTGCAAATTCAACAGCAGTAAACTCAACTTATCTGCGAAAAAACCAGACATGGCAGTGTGCAGTCCAGCCCTGCGATGGGATAGCTTGCGGTACAACAGTGAATTCAACTGCAGTTACAGTGCAAAGCTTCGCAGTGGTTTTGAATTCTACAACGGTTTCTTCCGGAAAAGTAAATTCAACTATCTTGATAAATGCAACTGTAATTGATGTTGACACTGCAGATATTATTAACATAACTGCTTACTATCAGAATTTATCACAGACAACTCTTATTGGAAGCGACATAACAAATCCATATTCAATCTCTTGGAATACTTCTCTCGCCGGCGATGGGAATTACACAGTGATTGTAAATGCAACTGATGGCTCTGCAAGTTCAAATAAAACAGTGCAGGATGTTTTTGTTGACAACAACCGCGATGCACCCATGGTAAATATAACTTCGCCAAATGGTGGAGAATCATGGAGCGGAACGCAGACGGTTGCATGGACTGCATCCGATGCAGACTACGATTTGCTGAATTTTACAATTTATTATACTTCTGAAGGTGTTAATTGGACAAAAATTGCAGACACAACAAGCACAGCTTACAGCTGGGATACTGCAAATGTTGCAAATGGCGTAGAATATAAAATAAATATAACTGCAACAGATGGCATTTACAATGTTTCAGATATTTCAAATGGCAATTTCACAATAAGCAACACGGCAGGCAATCCATCAGCAACAGGAGGCAGTAGCGGTGGCGGTGGAGGAGGAGGCCTGGGCGGAGGAAAGGCAGACCCTAACAAAAACAGCTTCTTGTTCCTTGAAATTGCAAAGGACAGCTCGCAGTCCATCTCAATCTCAGCAAAAATAGCGGCGACAGACATTGAATTCACAGTAACAGAAGCAGTCCAGAACGCAAGAGTTGCTGTGAAAAAAACAGATGGGCCAGCCATCCCAGCAAAAGAAACATTTGCCTATTTCGAAGTTGATACAACTAACCTTGACAATAAAATAAAAGGCGCAAAAATAACTTTCAGAGTTGATCCAAAATGGCTAAAGGATAACAACATAGATAAGAAAACAGTTTCGCTTTATAGATATTCCAGTGGATGGCAAAAATTAGATACTTACTTAGTGCGGGCGGATGATATTGATGCTGTTTATTATGCAAATTCGCCAGGATTCAGCACTTTCGGCATTGCCGGTGAGAAGGCATCTGCGCCTGCGCCTGCTGAAGAAAAGAAAGCAGAAGCAAAACAAACAACAGAACTCAGCGGATTTTCAGCAACTAGTGCTGCGCCTGCAAGTGGATTTAGTTTCAAATATGTTGTTTTTGCAATTGCGCTAGTTTTGGCGGTTTTACTAGCCATTGCAAAAGTTCCGGTGCTTATGAAACGGCATAAGAGTTTGAAACCGCGGGATTTGAAAGCAGAGTATGTTGATTACCAGAAAAAAGTGCAGGAATTTTACAAAAACAGATCAGATGCTGTTATGGCTGCGAGGAGAAAGCAGATTGAAGCGAGGCAGGCTACGAGGTCTTCAGTCTTCAGTCTTAAGTCTTCAGCAACTCGCTCCGTGGCTCAGAGGACTCAGGACGCTGGACAGAAGACAGGCAAATCTAATAATTTCATAAAATGGCTGTTCACAGATACAAAAGTAGCAAAAGAGCAGGAAAAGAAAGAAAAGTCAAGTAAAAAAGAAAGGCCCGATTTCGGGTTCTAGATAATTAATCGCATAAATCAGCTAATTCGCGTGGCAACGTTAGGCGTTCTCGCAAGTCTTGAATTGCATTGTTTGCATCGCGCGCAAAGGCTTTTTCTAGCTTTTTCAGCCCCTCTGTGCTGGGCGCAGTTAGCTTATAATTTTTAATTAGCACAGTGACAGACTGTTCGTTAAAGTGCAAATTTAACTCGCCGCTGGCAAACTGATCAAGCCACTTTTTAGAATTATCAAAGTATATAGTTAATCTATAATCGCCCCAGTTTTTAACAAACATAGAAGTAACCATATTATGATTGACGCGAGTATGACCGCGTGCAATAATCATATCGCTTATTTTTGAGTCGATTTTAATCAGTCCAGCCAATAGCGACAATTATCAGTCCGATAAGTGCCAGCATGACT
>JBBTAR010000094.1:0-1883 GCA_038044065.1 Nanobdellota archaeon | reverse complement strand
TTTTTCGAGCAAGGGCGATTATCTCGCCAGCCATGGGGTTGGAAAAGCTGGCATTTTTAACAAATTCTGGCAGTAATGGGAATACTTTTGCGAAAATACTGCCAATAACTGCAATTTTGTATTTTTTAACATATTCATAAGTATATTTAAGCGAAAATGTTTTCGTGTTTGCCTTTGCGAAAACCAGCTCAAACCCGTGTGTTTTCAGCAGGTGCGCTAAGCCTTTTTTAGTGTAGTAAATTATATGCTCTTCTTTGAATTGATACCAGTTTTTCCCAAGGATTTTTCTAGTAATGGAGCCTGAATTTGGGGTTATTATTAGGAGCAAGCCACCCTTCTTCACAAGCTGGCCTGCTTTTTTCATGAACTTGTGCGGATCTGTTAGGTGTTCTAATATGTCTGTCATAGTAATTATGTCAAATTCGCCGTCTTTGTAATTGGCATCTTCGATTGTTCCGCAAAAAACCTTATTTTTGAATGCCTTTTTAGCAGAATCTATGGCTGACTTTGATATGTCGAATCCGTATGTATCAAACCCGAGCTGGCTCGCCGCCACCATCAAGTATCCCTTGGCAGTGCCTGCATCAAGAAGTTTTTTTCCTTCTGGCGCAATATACGGCATCATCAACGAGAGCTGGCTTCTGAAAGTGCGTATCTTGCTGTCTGCAACGTGTTCAGAATCATCGCTCCATGGCGCATAGTTTTCGCTGTATAAGTTGGAGCGGTCCTTGAGGTAATCCTCTGCAAAAATGGTTTTACATGCTCCGCACATGAAGGCAGGCCTGTCTTCAGAACTTTGCGCTTCTTGATTTCTGATTAGCATTTTTTTGCTTTCAGAATGATTACATACGGGACAGTTCATCAAAAACAATGGAGAGTTAGATTTATAAAATTTATACTAATCCACCTGCCGTAATTAACTGCTGTTTGTTTGCAAGCATTCAGTAAGTCTTTTAAAGGCGATAAAATAATTTAAATCATCCAATGTCGCCTAGCGCGTTGCATAAATTGCAATTGTTGTATTCGGCAAAGCTGAATACGACAAAAGCGTCAACCGATTTTGCGGTTGTGCGGAAGGATAAGTGACTTATGTCTATTTATCCTCAGGATTACAAATGGGATATGCTAGAAACATTCAGTTTCCGCTTATTCCATTTCGCAGTTGCATTAGGTGAAGCAAAATGGGATATCACAAATACTTGCAGAAATTATGGAAACAGCCGAAAGAGGGTTTCGGGACTGAAGCATGGAAAGCTTTCTTAGTAAAATTAAGGACAGAGCCAGCAGTCCTGCGATTAGAACACCCCACCAGGCCTGACAGAGCGCATGCTCTCGGATTCAAGGCAAAGCAGGGCTATTTAGTTGTAAGGGCGAGAGTTACAAAAGGAAGCCACAAAAGAGTGCACTTCCACGGCGGAAGAAAGCCAAAGAAGCGCGGGATGTTCGTAAATATCGCACAGTCAGCACAGGGAATCGCAGAGCAAAGGGCAGTCAAAAATTACCCCAACTGCGAAGTCCTCAGTAGCTATTGGGTTGCACATGACGGCATACATATTTGGTATGAAGTCATTTTGGTTGACAGGGACAGCCCAGTCATAAAAGCAGACCCACGAATAAGCTGGATAGCTGACAAGAAAGGCAGGGCAAGCAGAGGATTAACTTCTGCAGGCAAGAAATCCAAGTGGAAGTAGTTAGTAGTGGTGCCTCGGGTTTTTTAATATATCATATTTTCTTAATTCATCTTCAAAACTTTTTGTAAATAAATGTGCCCGCGCGAGATTATCTGCCATGGATGCGCTGATTTGCCATAGATTTGTATATTTGAATTCTGGCATTTTTTGCAAGCCATCAAAACTTTCCCGCGGCATTATGAAATACAAAAC
>JBBTAR010000093.1:0-1127 GCA_038044065.1 Nanobdellota archaeon | reverse complement strand
TTAAAAAGGCCTCATCTCTCGTCTTAAATCAAAAAGCGCAGGATTTCTCCCCAGTTTGCCTGCCAGTGCTGATTTAAACTGTTCCAGCTCGATTTCAGAAAGCTTTGCCCTGCCATCTGCTTCTATCAAGACGCTTGGAAAAGAATACAGCCTGTTCTGTTTTGAAATTGCATAAATAATTCCCGCGATTTTTTCAGAAATCTCAGAAACTTTTTCAGGCGCAGAAAAGAAATCAATCCTAAGAGGCCTGTCAAACTCCCCGGCTTTTATGTATTGCACAAATATTTTTTTGGCAAAGCCCTCCAAGTCCTTAAGCGCTGGTAGGTCAGATTCAGAATAATCAATCGGCGGAGTCCGCTCACCATTTTTCAACAGATAATAAAGGAAAAGCGTGTCTGTTGTCGATGCAAGAATATTTTTTTCTGTAAATATTTTTGTAGCAGTTTCAATCTGGATTTTTTTCTCAAGAAGCCTTGGAATTACCTGTGATGAAAGAATATTGCAGTATCTTTTTCCGCGTGAATCCTCGACAGCACCGCAAAGAAGTATGTTTTTTTCCTCGCACTTTTTGTAGAGCTCATTATAAAGTTTAATTACATCTTTGTAGGTCTGGTGCGCTGAAGAATCTTTTTCAGGCATGTTTGAAGGGTAAAGGACAATTGAGCCGTCCCTTATGAGAATATCCGGCGAAAACTTTTCTATTGCTCCGAGGCATGCCTGCAGTTCTGTTTCCTCCCTCTTCAGGCCTGCGAACAGGTTAAAATCCATTTCAGAAATGTCCGGAGTTGTAATTACAACGTCGGGAATCGGATGCGTGCCTGGAAAGTAGCCTGTGTTTTCTAATTTCCCATTTTTGTATTCAAAACAGACTGCAACAGCGCGCCGAATGATTATTCCGGCGCCATGGTATTCTTTTTTCAGCAAACCTCCGTCAACTCCGCAGATTTTTATATTATCGAGATTATTCGCGATAATTCCGTGCTTCAGGACAGCTTCGTTAATTTCGTGGAGATAGCAAAGAGAAGTTGCCAGGCTCTCACGCTTCCGCGATATTTCCGAAATGGCCTGCGCAATCCTGTCGATATCCATAAGATAAGCTCTTAAATCCATCTTAAATAAATTTGTAG
>JBBTAR010000092.1:0-1792 GCA_038044065.1 Nanobdellota archaeon | reverse complement strand
GAACTCAGAAATCCCTTGCGGGAAACAAGGTTAGCAACCTTGCGCCTTTTCCTGCGGCTTTTTGGTACTTGCCGTACCAGGTTGGGCCATCCCGGCTCAACAATAAGTGCGATTAATTGTTTTAAAAGTCTTCGTAGTAATGGGCATGCCCTATGGTGGACACAACCAAACACCTGATGTTACCCTCCTAGCCAGCTCCACACTGTATCTCTTTAGCACACCTTAGCTAAGTTACCGTTGCTGCCTTCCGGCCCTGGCGGGGTTTCCTAATTAAAGCGCCCGAAGAGGCAATGCTTCGACGCCAACTAGCAGGACAGCAAATCTTTAGCATGCCGCCCACAGAGCTTCAGCTCGGACATAAAGACCATTTTCCGATGTAGGCAAGGCCTAGCTGCCCCGACTTAGCCCATGATTAAATTGCTTAAAGGGTTTAAAAGGTTTTTAGTATTTAGGCAGTATGTCGATGACATATTAGCACCGAAAGCCTTAAATATGTGTAATAACATAAATACGTGAAATGCCAAACATAACATTAGCTGTCCCGGAAGAAACATTTGAAAAGATGAAGCACTTCAGCGAGATTCGCTGGAGCGAAGTAGCAAGGAAAGCGATTCAGCAAAGGATTGGCGATTTGGAAATGTTAGATAAAATTACGGCAAAAAGCAGGCTGACAAAGAAAAGCATCCTCGCGCTTAGCAAGAAGATTAATAAAGCAGCGGCCGAGAAATTCCTTGCATGAGGCTTGTGCTTGACACTAATATATTTATCTCCGCTTTGCTCAGAGACAGCAAGGTGCGCGAACTTATTGTGAATTCCCCGCTTCCGCTGATTTTTCCAGAAGCGATTTTAGATGAACTAAAAACGCACGAGGGCGAACTGCTGGAAAAATCCGGTTTGGCAAAGGAAGATTATGAAAAAACAATAAGCAAGCTTCTTGCTTATGTTGAAGCTGCGCCAACTGAATCGTTGAAAGCCTATCGCGAAGAAGCCTTGCGGATTGTTGGGCAAATTGACATTAACGATGCGATATTCTTTGCTGCTGCCCTGGCAAACGCACCAGCAATAACTTGAACCCGCCTTGCTAGGCTCTGAGCGGCGGGTTCAAGGAATGAAAAATGCGCGCTTCATCCCGCGCGCTAAAGCGCGGAGTTTTAGCGCATTTTTCATAATCTGGAGCGATGACAAGAAACTAAAGAAACAGAATGAGGTAGCTGTTTTGAACACCGCGGAAATCATTCAGCTTTTTGGCAGGCTTGATGGCGAGGCTTAGCCTATTTCTAAAATATCTTCAGGGTTTAAAAGGTTTCTAATAATTGATTTATCCATAAATAGCGCTATGTCCTCTTTTTTTAGTTCCAATCGCTTCAGAAGTTTGACGCGCAAGTGTTTCATACTTTTTGTTGCATTCGCCTATGATTGGCTTTAAAAAATCCATAGCCGTGCTTTCTCGCAAATCAAATTCTCGAAACACAACACTAAAATAGTCAAGCCCTCTCTCAACTAACCCAAGGTGATATTCAAAGCCAATAGTAGGTTTTCCAGCGCTAATATCTGGTAAGAGGCGTCCAATTTGTCTCAAACCACACCAAATGGCAGAGACGCGCATAGCAGTATATCCTTTATCCAGACCATCTCGTATTAGTTGTGGATTGTCTTGTATGTGGCGCGGGTCAGTCATGGCGCTATCATTTATTTCGTGGCCACTTATTACCCGTAGTTCTGGATGCGATTTTAAAAGTTCTTCCTCTAAACTGAATGGTGCTTTTCTCTCTCTACCTAACAGGTCGGCTCT
>JBBTAR010000091.1:2316-9314 GCA_038044065.1 Nanobdellota archaeon | reverse complement strand
AATCCTCACTAGGAACTAACTTTGAGCCTATGGTGGCGGGATCGCCTAAGGCAATGTATGGTGCTAATTGCCCACCTAACTCACGCGCGTGTTTGAACTGTTTCATTACTGATGCTTTCGCTGTTGCGATCTGCGTTTCGTAAGCAGCTTTTTGTGCTTCTAAGCCTGCTTGTAATTTTTGTTCTGCTTCTGCATCTTTTATTGCCAATGGTGCTTCGATGGAGTATACGAGAAGTTCTAAGCTTGTCAATTTTTCTTTAGTTTCTCTTGCTAGTACTTCTAATCTTTCAAAACTTGATTGCAGCGGTTTTGCCTGTTCTGGTTTAACATCGTAAACAGCATCGCCAAGAACCACAGAAACATAACGCGGTTGCGGTAGTACTATTGGCGCGCCTTCTGCTTGCGGCGCTGGCACTGGTATTGGTGCATCATCTTGTTGTATGCGTAATCTCTTTTGTTTAACCATTTTCAATTTTCCCATAAAACCAAGTTTCTTAAACCTTTCCCATGGTTTTGCATACTAAATATTATATAATATAATATATACTAAAACAAACAAGTAAAATAATAAAAAATAGTAAAAATAAAATAAATCTAGAAATTAGAAAGTATTTTTACTTTCTTATCTCCATTGCCATTGCTACGCCTGGCCAGCATTACAGCTGCTCCGATAACTATAATCAGGACAATTGCTACAAATACTATGGAGTCCCTGTTAGCTCCCAATGACAATGCTGTTGCTGAGCCAGAGATTGCTGTGTTTCCTCTTTCTGCTACTGTTGTCGTTGGCGCATTAACTCGCGTTATCAGGCTCTTCGAATCCAGAATTGTTGCGCCGGATTTTACAGTTACAGTTGATGTGTAGTCTCCGCCAGCTACATCGAATTTTGGAGTCAAGTAAATATATACTGGTGTTGAAGCTCCTGGAGCAAGTGTTATGTCTTCCGGCTCAACCAGTCCAGTTCCCCAATCTGCCATGCCTGCCAGGCTTACTTTGTAATTTGTGGCCTGCGCATTTGTGTTTGTCAGAGTAACTGTGTACTTTACAGTCTGTTCTCTGTCTGCATTGCGCGTATCCTGCGCAACTGCTATTGTTGCTGTTCCGCCTGTAGTTTCTGCAGCTGCAGTTGTTGCAGCACAAGTTACTTTTATATTCTTAGTTACTGCTTCAGAATTATCTCCATAGCCAAAAATGAATTCTATTGGGTAATCGCCAGCTTTTGCATCTGCAGGAATTGTAAAGCTTAATTCTTTTACTGCTTTCTGGCCGCTTCCAGTGCGGTCCAAATCAAATACCGCAGTAGATGCATCTATTTTCAAAGCAGTGTTTTTGATTCTAAATTTTACGCTGTCTTCACTGCCATCGCCGATATTCCACACAGTCGCCGCGGCAGTTGCTGTATCTCCGCAGGAAACTTCATCTGCGCTGAATGCCGGCGCTTCAATCAAAACATCAGCATCTTCGCGATCTACTTTCAAGTCTTTCGAATAATATCCGCAGGCAGAATTATCATTTTCATCATTTCCTTCTGCGCGCAAGTACAAAGCATATGTCGATTTTAATCCTTCCGTCTGTTCTGCATCAGGATCTATTCTAATTTTTAGTTTCAGTTCTTTTGATTCACCGCTGTCTATGCTGTATTTTGCGCTTTCAATTTTTGCTGAAAATCTTTCGCCCGTTGATATTGATTTTATGTCTGCCTTAACTTTAACGCCAGTCAAGTCCAGCCCAAGGCCATTTTTTACATCAAATGTCGCTTCCAGGTAATCACCTGGCAGCAATTGATCTTCATCGCCAGTTATATCTTCAACACTCATATCTGGGAAAGTTATTGATGGCGTGTAGCAGGCTTCTCTTACAAAGAACCTGAATGTCTTTGTTTCCTCTGCGTTTGCCGAATCTTTTACTTTAATATCCACTAAATGAGTGCCAATGTCTGTGGCTGCTGGAGTGAATGAAATCAGTCCTGTCTGCGCATTTATGGCAAAGCCAGCCCATGCTTCTGTTGGCGATGCTGTAAAAGTCAAGCCTGGGTTTGCGTCAGCGTCAGAATAACCAATCTGATATGAAAATGCTGTGCCTTCCACAGGGAATAATGTTTCTGTTTGCGCAGTAATTATGGGTGCATCATTGACTGCTGTGATTGTAAGAGATACTGTTGCAGGATTTGAATCAACTACGCCATCATTTACTTTATATGTAAAAGAATCTGCGCCGTTGTAATTTGCTGTTGGTGTGTAGGTGAATCCGCCGTTTGCATTTAATATTACTGTTCCATGCAATGGGTCTGTAACCTTAACTGCTGTTAGTGTTGTGCCTGTGTCGACATCCAAATCGTTGGCCAGCACACCTGTTGCGACTGGTACTGTTAATACAACATCTTCAGCAACAGTGTATGCATCATTTGTTGCGGTTGGTGCATCGTTGACTGCTGTGATTGTGATTGTTACTGTTGCAACATTAGAGTCATCTGCACTATCATTTGCTTTGTACGTGAAAGAATCTGCGCCGTTGTAATTCGCGGCTGGCGTATAAGTGAAGCTGCTATCTGCATTTAACATCACTGCGCCATGTGCTGGATCTGTAACTTTAACTGCAGTAAGAACTGCGCCTGCATCCGCATCTGTATCATTGGCAAGCACGCCGTTTGCTGCAACAACAACCAGCTGCACATCTTCATTGGTATTATATGCATCGTTTGTTGCGACTGGCACTGCGGCGGTTGCACTGTTAATGAGAACTAAGCTCAAAACGGCTATAAGCAATACTTTGTATATATTTTTTGACATTTTTACTCCAAAGTTGGATTTTTGTTATTGAAAAACGCTATTTAATTTGCGCGTTTTGCAATTCCAAAAATTCGCCAAATAGGCGAATAGCGGATTTTTGTTATTCGTTAGTTATAAAAAGTTTTTGTATACTTTGCCATATATTTTGATATGGCTATTTTCGCTGTTTTAAGTGATTTACGCCATGATATAACGCATCATACTTTCCTTATACTATGACTAACACCGTCATCGCCAATTGTAACTATGCCATAATATCCCCGCATCAGAGGCCCTGGATTTAATGTAAGATGTTTTACGATAGCACCATCTTCGACAGCTTTTCTTGTTGGAACTTCCTGTGCTCGTGGGCCTAACTCATGGTTTTCGTGAATGTGCCCAAACAAAGTCAGATTGGGCATGCGATTTCCTAAGTTTCCTTCAATTAAATCCTGCACTTGCTCATTGCCAGCATGCTCTTCTTTAAGAGGCCATTGACCGAACTGCTCATGTGTAACTCCTGCTGGCAGTCTTGCGCCATCGCTTGGGCGCACGAAAAATCTCGCAATATCTCCATACATTCTTGGAGATTCATGCATCATTAAAACCGTTGGCTTGCCTTTTGCTCTGTGCAGCCCAACAGCCAAATCAGAAACCTGCATTAACGGATTTATTAGAAAAGCTTCGTGCCTTTGCGCTTCAGGAATTGGCGTCCATGTTGCACCGCCGTATGGAACTAAAACAATGCCTGCAACTTCTACGGTTTTGCCGTTTGACAAATCAATAACCCAATCCTTGCGTTCGCCAAGCGCACCAAATGCCTTACCCCACTCAGATCTATGTTCATGGCTGCCCGGAATTACATAGGCAGGCCTGCTCAAATCTCTGGCTAGCTGCAGGACATCTAGAAAGAACTTCTCGCCGCTTGGCGTGTAACCGCGCAAATCACCAGTAATTAAAACTGCATCTGGTTTTTGCGAATTGGTTTCTCTAATTATTGAATCTAGGTCTGCGCCGTGCGAATCACCAAATACTATGAATCTTGCCATTGCCGCTTTATTAAAAGTCCATTTAAAAATATAACGCCCGAGCGAGGATTTACATCCGAACAAGTTCGGCAGATAAAGTCAAACCAGTTCTACTTTGAACCCCGGACCCCTAACTTACTGACGCAGTCAGTTCCGCGAAAAGGAACTTTTTGCGATAGAAGGTTAGTGCTCTCTTTGGCTGGCTGGAACCTCAAGTGTATTTGCGCAGCAAATACGCCGCGTCTTTCTTTGGGTTCCCGGGAGCCTTTCTTTCCGCAACGCGAGAAAAATCCGAAGATTTTTCTGCGCCAAGAAAAATGCCGAAGCATTTTTCTCTGGAGAAAGAAAGGATGCCGTATCCAAGCTGAGCTACTCGGGCATAATTTAAAAAGACCATATTAGCTATTTAAATGTAAGGGTAACCATGGACTTAAAACAAATACCTAAAAATATTCATAGAATATACATACTCGGCGGGCCAGGCAGCGGAAAAACATACCTGGCTAATATTCTTTCAAAGCAATTAAAAATAAAATCCTTTGATCTTGATGATATTGTTTTCGAAATAAAATATACAGCAAAACGCGCCGAGACTGAGCGTGCAAAAATATTAAAAAGAATTCACTCTGGAAAGCGATGGATAATTGAGGGTGCGTACACGCGCCAATGGGTGTATGATGCTCTGCAAAAAAGCGATATTATTATTCTCCTAGACTTTCCAATTACCACTACGATTTACCGCACCATTCTGCGCGAAATTCACCGCCAGCAAAAAAACAATTTAAAAAATTTCCTAGAATTGCTAAGATACGGTATAACTTATAAAAACAGCAGGATCAAAGAGCGCAAAATAATTCCGCGGTTTAAATCAAAACTAATAATAATCAAAAACAAAAATCAAGTTGAGAAATTAATACAGGCATTGCAAAAACCACAGAGTAAGCATTTTTAAATCGCAGTTCGTAAATAAATATATGGATTACAACTTCGCAAAGATAGAGTCAAAGTGGCAGAAGGCGTGGGAAAAGGCAAAGCTAGGCGAAGCTAAGGTTGACAAGATGCAATCTGAACGCAGTTCAGATGCGCCTCGCGCGAAACGCGCTTCGGAGAAAAAAAAGTTCTTCAACATATTTGCCTATGTTACTGTTTCTGGATTTCTGCATACAGGCCACATGCGCGGATACAGCTTTTCGGACATGGTTTCGAGGTACAAGCGGATGCGCGGATACAATGTGCTTTTCCCGACAGGAGGGCATGCCACTGGGAACGGCGCAATCGCGAAGGCGCAGAAAATCAAGGAAGGAAATGCGCAGTGGATAAAGGAGCTTGAGGACGAGGGTGTGCCTGCCAAGGAAATAAAAAAGCTTGGCGAGCCTGAAAAGTTTGTCGAATTCTTCAATAAAACATACCAAAGAGATTTCAAGGCATTCGGCTTCCTGATGGACAATACCAGATTTATTTCCACAATTTCTCCGGATTATGGTAAATTCATAGAGTGGCAGTTCAAAAAACTAAACCAGTTGAAATTATTAAAAAAAGATTCTTATTTTGCAACTTACTGCCCAAAGGACGGCCCTGTTGCAGTTGACCCTTCAGAATCTGACCTGCTGAAGGGCGGGAAAGCAGAAAAACAGGAATTTACGCTCTTAAAATTCAAATTCGGCGACAATTATCTTGTTGCAGCCACACTCCGCCCAGAGACTGTGTTTGGGCAGACAAACCTATGGGTCAACCCCGAAATAGAGCTTGTTCGCGCAAAAGTAGGCAATGAGACTTGGATAATCAGCGGGCAGGCTCTCAAGAAGCTCTCATTCCAAAAAGGCGGTGTAGAAGTGCTGGACAGCGTTGATCCAAAGCAAATCATAGGAAAAAAAGCAATTGCACCTGGCGTCGACAGGGATATTCCAATCCTTCCATCAAGCTTCGTCGTCGAAACAGTCGGAACAGGAATAGTAACATCTGTGCCGTCAGACGCGCCTTATGATTACATTGCTCTGAAAGATCTCCAAGAGCACCCAAACGAATGCAAAAAATATGGCTTGGACTATGAATTTATAAAAAACATAAAAATAATACCTATAATAAAAACAGAACTCGGAGAATTTGCAGCTGAATCTGCCTGCAAAAAATTTGAAATTAAAAATCAGGAAGACCCGAAACTAGAGGAAGCAACGCAGATAGTCTACAAGGCTGGCTTCCACACAGGAATAATGAACGAAAACTGCGGTAAATATTCTGGCATGAAAGTGTCAGAAGCAAAAGAAAAAGTAAAACAGGATTTATTATCGAAAAGAAAAGCGGACATCATGTATGACTTGTCTGAAGAAGTTATATGCAGGTGTGGCGAGCATGTTGTCATAAAAAAAATTGATGACCAGTGGTTCATAAGATACTCTGATGAATTAATTACTAAAAAATCAATCGAGCATGCAAAGACAATGATGGTTCTGCCTGAAGATTATAAAAATAATCTGCCTGGCGCGCTCGAATGGTTTGCAGACAGGGCGTGCGCAAGACAGGGAAGATGGCTCGGTACAAAGCTTCCGTTCGACAAGAGCTATACGATTGAGGCAATTTCAGACTCAACGCTATATCCGATTTATTTTCCAGTCGCGAAATACGTAAACGATGGAAAGGTAAAAGCAGAAGAGCTGACTGAGGAATTTTTCGATTATATTTACATGTCGCGCGGGACAGCGAAGAAAAAAATCTGGGAAACAATTAAAGAAGAAGTTGAATACTGGCTGCCACTTGACATAAACCTCGGCGGAAAAGAACACCAGACTGTCCACTTTCCGCCATTTATAAAATCACATGTTGCAATCCTGCGCCCCGAATTTTGGCCGAGAGGAATAATAACAAATGCATGGGTTTTCGGAAAGGGCGGAACAAAACTCTCAAAATCAAAAGGCAATGCCATACCCGTGCAGGGAGTTGCACAAAAAGTCGGCATTGATGCGATGAGGCTGTACTATGCGAATGTCGCAAACTTATTCGCAGACCTAGAATTTGACGAAGAAGCAATTGCAAAGTACAAAGGAAAAGTTGGCAGGATATTTGAACAGCTTTTGGAAACAATAAAGATGAAAGAGAGCAAAAAATCGCATATGGATGGATGGATGGCCTCTGTTTTCAATGCCAAAACTAAAAAAATCACAGAGCTAATGGAATCTTATAATTTCAAGCCAGCCACAGACATCA
>JBBTAR010000091.1:0-2306 GCA_038044065.1 Nanobdellota archaeon | reverse complement strand
CATTTACTCAGACTTATACTCTGCGCTACAATGGTATTTGAGGCGCGGCGGAAAAAATAAATCTGCGATAAAACAAATCATGGAACTATGGCTGCCAATGATGGCGCCTTTCACTCCGCACATTGCAGAAGAGCTGTGGCAGGCTCTTGGAAAAAAAGGCTTTGTCAGCACTGCTGGCTGGCCAGAAGCAGATGAAACGAAAACCAATGCAAAAGCCGAGCAGGCAGAGGAACAAATCGCAAAAACCTCAAACGATATTAGAAATATTTTGAAAATAATTAATACAGCTCCGAAAAAAATCTGTATTTATGCAATTCCAAATGAGCTTGAGTCTTACAAATCAGCTGAGGAGTTTTACTCGCAGGAATTTTCAGCAGAAGTAAAAGCCTTTGCAGTCAATGATAAAAACAAATACGATCCAGAAGGCAAGGCCAGCAAGGCTAAGCCGGGAAAACCGGGGATTTATTTGGAATAATTACAAGCCAGTCCCGACGAGTTCCTCGGAACGCATTGCAATAAGTTTTCTCCAGTCATAATTCATCTCTTCAACTTTCTTTTTTACAATTATGTACGCTACTGTGTAGCCGCCCCAATGTGGAAAAACTTTTTTGCATCCAAAAAATATTTTCGCGAAAAGCGGCCAACCTTTTTTACTTAAATGTGGTTTTATTTTTCCCCAAAGTCTTTTTGCTGCTGCTTTTGATATTGCATTGCACATTAACGGAGCATTACCCGTGACATATTCTTCGAAACATTGTCCAATGCCTTCATTCGCAATAGCATAGAGTATTGAAAACTCCACATTGTCTGACTTCAATTCATGCGTACGTACCGCATGCGCATATTCGTGCGCAACTGTGCTAATTAAATAATTTTCCCAATCTTTAGCACTCGTATTCACTCTTACCATAATTTCTGTGCTGCTAAGCGTTTCTCCGCTAACGCCGTGCATCGATTTTATAACGAACGCATCGTTTGTGAAACCCACGTTAACTCGTATGAGTTTCTTTGATTTCAAAATTCGGCTGCATTTTTCTAATGTTTTCTCTATGATTGGCCGTACTTTTTTAATAAATTTTTCATCTGGTGTGATTAAAAACGGTTTCATTTTAATTTTTCCGCAACTTCTTCAACAGCCAGCAACAGCTCTTCGCCAGTCTGCATGTCTCTCAGTTTTACTTTACCTTGCTTAATTTCCTGCTCGCCAACCAAAATCACAAATGGAATTTCCATTTTTGACGCGTATTCAAGATTTTTTCCAACGCTCCGTCCGGACAAATCCAAATCTGCATTAATTCCATTCCTGCGCAAATCCTCTATAATTTCAATTGCCCTTTCTATTTCTTTAATTGGCACGACATAAACCTTTGTGTTTGTCTTTCTTCTTTTTGAAGTAAGCAGAGTCATTACGCGTTCTAATCCGATGGCCAGCCCCGTTGCAGGGACTTTCTGTCCGCTGAATTTGCCTATCATGTCGTCGTATCTTCCCCCACCGCCGATGCTTCCGATTTCTTTTCCTGCATCTATTTCGAAAACAATTCCAGTATAATAATCCAAACCGCGCGCCAGAGATAAGTCTATCGTGTAATTTTTCACGCCGTAATTTTTCAAATATCCTATGAACTCTTCGATTTCTTTTCTTGTTGCATCGCAGATTTTCAAAGTTTTTGAAATCTTGTACCAGTCGCCTTTTACTTTTACGAGTTCTATTAATTCATTTGTTGATTCTTCTGACAGGAAAGTCCGGAGTTCTTTTGCTATTTCTTCAGGCGCGTTTTTGTCCATCTTATCTAGGACTCTCAGCGTGCGGACAAACTGATTCCGCGCAACGCCTGCGGATTCCAAAAGCTCTCCCATTAATTTTCTCGAATTGATTCTGAATGAAAACTTTGCGAGTCCAGCTTCTTCGAGTGCAGACTTTGCGCAGGCCAGAATTTCTGCATCTGCCATCACGCTTTCTGCCCCGATAATGTCAACATCGCACTGGTAAAATTCCCTGTACCTGCCAGCCTGGGGGCGTTCGTATCTCCACGATTTATCTATGCAGTATCTTTTGAATGGCTTCGGGAGCTGCGGGTTCATTGCTATAACTCGTGCTAATGGCACGGTCAAATCATATCTTAATGCAACTGGCCTGCCTCCCTTGTCTGTGAAATCATAGACTAATTTCAGGGCTTCGTCGCCGACAGAATCCTTGCTCTTCAGGACTTCGAGATTTTCCAGAACAGGCGTTTCCAAAGGAGCAAAGCCGTATCTTTCGAAAACTTTTTTTATTTTCGCGATAACTTCGTCGCGGAAGATTTTTT
>JBBTAR010000090.1:0-1045 GCA_038044065.1 Nanobdellota archaeon | reverse complement strand
CAATAACATCTCTTCCCTGCGTGTCTTTTACAGAAATCCGTGCAAAGCCAGTCAGGTTGTAAGGAACTTGGCTCAGAATAATAACATCGCCGGTTAAATTGGTGCCAGCAAGCAATTCTTTTGTCTTGACTATCACAGTAACATCGGTTTTTTTGTCTCTCGGAACAACATGAATAATAATAGGCACTTGCCGGATAAAATCCTCAGTTGAAACCTGCACGTCTTTGTAATACTTTCCAATTGCTTTTGTAAGCGCCGCAGAAACAGGAACATTTTTTACAATTGATTGGCCTGCTGTTAATGAAAAAGTTACCTTCCGGATAATATCCGGTGTGAGAAAATCTCCAAGATCTGCAAGATCAAAATCAACATCAAGAACCCTGTCAACTTTGTTTTTTATAGTTAAACTCTCTGTCTTGGACTGCCCTGGCTGAAGCTGAATAATCAAAATCGGCGGAATTATCTCCAAAGGAAAGGACTTTCCCTCAATCGTCGCTTTGGTTTCCGGTATCGCCGCAGGTACTGATACTTCTGGTGCCGCTACGACTGTGAGGCTTACTGTGCCAGCCTCTGCGCCAGTAATAAGCCCTGCAAAAATCTGGAAGGAAAAAATACCAATAGCCATGATTACTAATAATACCAACGGCGCTAAGAGTTTGTTTTTCACAGCCATTTTCTGTAATTCAAAATCCGGACTTTGCCAGAATACTGTTTCAGCTTTGCATCTGCAGGAATATTCAGGCTTATTTCTATTGTTTTATTTTCTTTTGGCGCGAGCACTATGTTGTCTTCCGAAAAGGCAAGCCAGCCTTTCACTTCGCCAGCCCCGGTTAGTTTTACTTTCTCTGCAAAACTATTTTCATTTTTCAAAACAATAGCCCGCATGCCAGAATTGCCTGCAGGTATGGCGCCGAAATGCAGTGCATCATTATCCGCATTAAAGCCCATTAGTTTTGAATTAGCAATAACCTCAACGTCAACATTTAGCTCTTTTGTGCTTGGCCATCCTGCAAATATAGCCAGCCCCGCGATAATAATAGCTATT
>JBBTAR010000089.1:0-1689 GCA_038044065.1 Nanobdellota archaeon | reverse complement strand
TCACAGAGCTTCTTAAGTCAATCATGGAATTCATCTTCCGCTCAAGTTCCATCAGCCTTTGTTTTATTTCCTCGTGGTTTGCCTGCATTTCAGAAGTGCTATTTATCGCGACATTAAACCTGTTTTTCATATCAATAATTTCATTTCTCGCTTCTGTGATTTCGCCTTTCGTATCCTGCGTCATCTTTGAAAGATCATCAGCTATCTCTTGAGTTTTCTGGCTCTCTGTTTCGACATTAAGCGCCCGCCTGTCAATCGAAGATAGAGACTTTGTAACCTTGCCAAAATCTTTCAGCGTTTCTTCCTGCTCTGCCTGCATATTTTTTACTGCAGTTGAAACTGCTCCAAGAGAACTGCTGAGTTTTTTTAGTGTGGCTGGCCTGAATGTGCTCATTACTTCTTTTGCCTCGCTCTGCAAGTTTGAAAGGTCAGAGTGCAGTATGTCGCAAAGCCCTTTCAGGGATAAATCTGCTTTTTTCAAGTCAGAAACAGCCTGGCTTAGTTTTTCAAACTTAGAGTCCTGCTCTTTGTCTTTTGATTTTATAGAAACTACATCAGAACTTAATTTTTTAATATCGTTTTGCTCTTCTTTCGCATTTTTTTCTTCAAGTGATTTTAATTCTGAAACAGAATCGCGCATATCGCTTATTGAATTGCGGATTGGCCACAATTCTTCAGTTTGTTTTTTATTGTTCGAGAAGGTGTCTTTTTTAATATTACTAATATCTTTTTCAAAGTGTTCGTGTTTTTTCTGCACAGCAGACATGTCTTTTGCCATGCTTGCAAGCCCGCCTTTTATCTGCTTTAGAAACTGCATTGCCTGCTCTATTTCGCTTTGCCGGACTGCTGGCTTGTGGTGTGGCCTGCTGGCTTTCCTCGCCTTTTTCGTAGCTTTTTTTGGTGGCTTTGGCGGAGGGGGAAGCTTCTTGCCGAAAAATGGGAATGCCATGGTTAGTTATGGCAATATCCTTTTTATTAAAGTTAGTTTTACTTAGTTAGTGAATAATTCCTAATCTTAGCCAAAAATAGCCTTCATCGCAGCCGAAATGCCTTCCTCAACGTTCTTTGAGACTTTTTTGTCAGGCGCATGGAGTGTCTCGCCCTGTTTCATGTTAAAATATTCATAGAATTTCTTAGTTGGGGCAAGCCATTTTGACAAGCCCGAACGCGAGGATTCGATGTATTCATTTTCCGTTAGGTATTTTATGTGATTATATGCCTTATTTGAGCGGACTCTAACAACATCGCACTGCCTTGAGCCTCCGCGCCATGCAATATATGCCAGTGTTTCGAGAATTCCTTTGTCCATTTCCGGCTGGGCTACATCTTTCACAACCTGGATATTTTCATCGGGGACTTTGAATTTCCAATTTATGCCATCATGGACAATCCTCAGCCCGCCCTGGCCTTCGTAGTCTTTCTGAAGCTCAATAAGCGCGGCTTTTGTCATTTCATGGCTTGAGCCTACTTTGGCGCACAGGACATCAACATTAGTGCCTTGAGGTATGCAGAATAGGACTGATTCGATTTTCGCCTTTAAAGTCGGAAGGTCAAGAGGGGCCTGCAGAGTAGGCATTTGCTCTTTCTGCTCAACTGCTTCAGAGGCTTTGGCTCTCTTTTTCTTTGGCTGGCTTTCTGCCGTAATTGGCTGTGCTGTATTTTCGTCAGTCATCTTCTTCTAAGTCGCTG
>JBBTAR010000088.1:0-2408 GCA_038044065.1 Nanobdellota archaeon | reverse complement strand
GGAGCATTGCCATAACTAGATCCCGTCAGATAATCAAACGCCACATATCCGCCTGGTTTCATAGTATCATTAAGATATGTAAGATTTTCGCCAGCATTAGTGCCAACTCTATACCCATTAGAACGGTCAGATATCTCAAACACCACACCATCGTCATTTGTGCCATGAACGCCGTCCTTGCCGTTATCGTAATGAACTTCTTTTATTTCTCCGCTGCTACCAGCGCTGCCGCCAAGGCACCCAGATACAGCAATGCCTAATGTAAGAACTGCTGCAGCTATTGCCACTGCCTTATACGCTCTTGACCATCGCTGTAGAAATGTTGGCTTGTGTTCGTAGCTCATCATTGGAACTGGTACATGATTGCCAGCCCCATCGCTTGCATAGCCCATTTCGAAAGCCTGCAGATAATCAAGAGCCATTCTGGCTTCGTGAGGACTCATAACCAACGCCTTTGGATCCACAAATCTTTCTAATTTTCCAGTATCTGCATCGTGCAATACTGGCGCAGTATCCATAATTTCGTGTAAAATTGAATAAGGCGTAAGGGATAATGTTCCTGCCACATCATTCAGTGCATCTTCGATTGCCATAGATTACGCATTGTTGATGCATTTAAAAACCTTACTCCCTACGATTTCAGCTTTCTATGCAAAACCTCAACATTCTTCCTGCAGACATAATCATGCTGCCGAAATCCTCCGCCGAAAGTTTTGGGAATGTGCAGGAGTTCGTGAATCAAAACTTTTTCTTTGTCTTCCTCAGATAGCTTATCGAATTTTTCAGAAACGACTTCAATTATATAATGCGCTTTTGTGTTTAGGGTTTGCTGCCAGATTTTTGACAGCGCGTAACACCTTGCAATTGCCCTTGACGCAGAGCCAGTGCTTCTGAACGTGGCAAGCCTGCCAGTGTCAATATGCTGCATTTCCAAGGCATGCACAATGTTTTGCAATTTTACTTTAAGTTCTGGGGCAGGATGGTATTTTATCATGCCGCGATTTAACAGTTATGCTTAAAAAACATTCTTTAGCTAAGATTGTATGATATATAAACAATTCGCAATCCACGATGTGCACGCATTGCCACTTGGCATACCTGTCCGCACAACTGGCAAAATTGGTAGCTGGTCTGATGCTTATATAGAAAAGGGCTTCTTTATTCTCTCGCTACGAGAAACAAGCAATAATGGTAATGTTTACGGGCTAATTTGCAGGTTGCCAGTCAAAGATGAAAAGGTTTTGGGCGAAATTAGCGCAGATGAGCTAACAGACTGGGTAATAACTTCTGTAAAAAAAAGCGCAGAAGTAACTATATCTGGCAGGCTATTCCCCACTAACCATTGGGAAAGCATCACTGCAGAAGGCACACATTTGCTTGTTGATGAAATTGAATTCGTAGATGATTAATGCCGACGGCAGGATATGTTCCAACAAAGCTGTTATCAACTTCGTTGATTGAACCTGCAATCCCTTGCGGGACTCGCTTTCGAGGCGAGCGGAATACCGGATTATCCGACGTCGGCACAAGATTAAAAAGAATTTTCAGTTTTTAAAGCTTGTAGATTAAGTAGCTACCGCCTAAAATACCAATTCTAGAATGAGCACAATCGTAGCCACAACAGCAATATAAGCCTCAAGCCAGTTCCACTTCCTCGTATAAATAGCCAGCATGGAGTTAATCGCTTCAGAGTAAGTGAATTGTTTCGGGTCAAACTCACTATCAAGGGCATGCTTTACCTTGTCAGTTATGCGGATTGTTGTGCTAGTCCTGGCCATCATACCAAATGGCAACGGAGGTTTAAAAATTCAACGGTAGACAAACTGGCTACCGCATAGGTGGTGTGCATGAGTAACAGAAAACCCGGAGAAATGTTTATAAAGGCCATAATAATAAAAAGTTCAATATGGTAGGACAACCACACCATGGTAACTGGACACCAGACCAGCAACATTTATTTTCGCTGGCGGAACTAAAGCTTGCCAACGGAAAAACAGAAGAAGCAAAAGGACTTTTGGAACAAATGGAGCCACGCGGCTTTAACCCCAATTTAAGCAATATCTGGGCCAGAATATTCCGCCAGGCAGGCAGCTATGAAGATTCAATAAAGGAAGACCCGAGAAATGCAGAAACCTGGGATGAGCGGAGCAGAGATGCAAACACGCCAGCAGCAGAGCGCGGGCTTTATGGCGCGATCGCTGACGCGTTGAAAAACGATCAGATTGCTTCTCTGCTGTTTAGCGCGCGTGGCGAAGCCGCAAAAAAGATATTTTTCAGGCCGTGGCAAGAGAAACTGATGCGCGATTTAGAAAGCGTACTAGTCATGTCAGAAAAAAAGCACAGTGACTGCCTTGATGACTTAAATAAATATGAAGGATTTACCAAAACAAACCGCGCACTTGAGCGCA
>JBBTAR010000087.1:0-9269 GCA_038044065.1 Nanobdellota archaeon | reverse complement strand
CATTATTTTGTGGTGTGGTATGGGTGAGAGTGCAGGCCAGCAGTTTGTGAAATTCGATGCAATCAGGCTAGCCAAGTACCAGAAGGCCGGCTACCGCATCGTTGGCGAGAAGAAGCACACTGGCGTGGAAATCTGCCGCTGGACAAAATCGCGGATGGTCGGCGAGAGGAACTGCTACAAGGCAACTTATGGCATCCGCAGCCACAGATGCGTGCAGATGACCCCAACGCTTGACTTCTGCAACTTTTCATGCTCTTGGTGCTGGCGGACTTTCGGCAAGGACCGCGCAAAATCGGAAAATAAGTGGGACTCTCCGAAAGAGATTGTTGACGCATCAATCGAATCCCAAAAAAAATTGCTGAATGGCTTTGGCGGGAACGCAAAAACCACGAAAAAAGTTCTGCAGGAAGCGATGGACCCTTCGCATTTTGCCATTTCGCTGGATGGCGAGCCGACACTTTATCCAAAAATTGTCGAATTAATAAAAGAAATAAAAGACAGGGGGATGACTGCTTTCCTTGTCACAAACGGAACAACACCGCATCGGTTGCGCGAGATGCTGAAGAAAAATATCGTGCCGACAAACCTATACATCAGCGTTTACGGACCAAATGAAGAAACTTTTGCGAAAGGGACAAATGCTTTTATGAAAGGCCTCTGGCCAAAGGTAATGGAATCGCTCTCTTTATTTCCGGACTTCAACAAAAAAGACTGCAGGACTGTATTCAGGATGACTTGCGTAAAAGGATTAACAATGCAGAAGCCGGAGGAATACGCGAAACTAATTGCAAAAACCGAGCCGATGTTTGTTGAGCTCAAGGGATATTCATGGCTTGGCGAATCGCGTAGCCGACTGGAACAAAACGCGGTGCCAACAATGGCGGAGCTGGAAGAATTCGCAGCAGAAATTGTAAAGGAAACTGGCTACAAAATCAAAGCTCGCGACCATATCAGCAGAGTCATTGTGATGGTAAAAGATGAAAAAACATGGAAATGGAATCTGAAAAAAATAAAAGATCAGGACAAGGTTTTCGCCGAAGTCAGTGCAAAACACAAATAATCATTAATAAAATACTTTTTTATATAATTCTCTATCTATCTTAGAAAAGTCCTGAACAAAATCCGCAATAATTTCAATCTCATCGCCAGTTCCCATGACTTTTCCGAAAGTCCGTACGTACTGGCCTTCCTTCAATCCTGAGAAGCTTGCCTCGTCATTAATCAGCACGAGGATTTTTGCATCTTCATCATCAACAATAATTGAATTAATTTCTGGGTTTTTTGTTATGATTGTTCCAGTGAAAGAAACCCTTCCGAAATTTTCCTTGATGTCCTTGACGCGGACAGAGACTGCCGGTGCCCGCCGAATCATCTTCTGCTTCTCACCAATATCTTCATCCATAACATCAGCTGAATTAAGAAGTTTAAATAATTATTGTAATTAGAACAAATAACTTGAACCCGCCGCTCAGCGCTATTCCACGCACTTTAGTGCGTGGTTCCAAGCGAAAATCGCTATTTTCGCTGGACCAGCTGGGCTTTGCTCAGCTTGGTTTTACGCGCCTCGCCTAGCAAGGCAGGTTCAAGGAATGGAAAATTGGCTTCGTGTCAATTTTTCACAAATCATGAATACAATCGCCAGGTGTTGCTGCACTTTGTGCACCTGTAAAACTGCGTTTCAGGTTCATCTGAGCCTCTTGTCTGCTCAGACCAAAAGTATGCTTCTTTGTTTCCGCACTTGGGGCATTCCATTTCCCCGATTGGCATCGTATCTCTTACTTCCTTGCCGACTTTCTTGAGCTTCTTGCTCTTCTCGAGCTTTTCTGTAATTATAATATCACTTGACTTTGCCCGCTTGCCACAGGTTGGGCACGAGACTGTTGTTCCGCTTTTTCCAGGAAGCATTAATGCCCCGCACTTCTCACAAAACTCCATCTTAACCTCGATTCAATTTTGAGCACTTGTTCTATATAAATAGTTTTTGCTCTCACCTGAGGAAGAATTTCATCATGTCTGTTGCCAAAACCTTCACCCAGCCGAGCCACGGGCCGAACAGGACTGCTTTCCCCTGCACTTGCGCAGAGCTTACTGAAGTTTCAAACGAAATCTGCCCGTAATTTGCATCGCCTTTTGTCTGAAAGGTGCCATCCTGGTTGATTGCGATTACCCTGTGGATTATAGGGTCTGGATAGCCCTGCACTTGATAAACCAAAACATCTCCGACTTTTACCTTATCTGATTTTACACCGACAACTGCAAAAGCATCGCCTTTGGAAAATCCATTGTATTTGTAGAATTTCTCAAACTGTGTTCTGGAGATGCGGTTTTCTTCATACCACTTGCCGTTTTCAAACCACCATTGCGAAAAATCTTTGCCGTGGTGGTCCATGCTTGACGAAACAACTGCGACGAGTGGATAATTTGTATGCAGAATCAGGCCAAGCCCAGGCATTACCAAGAACTTTCCAATAATTATGACAAGGACTGCATCAACGAGGAAGGACTGCCATGAGTCTTCGTGTGCCACGAAGTGCCATAATTTGGCTGGCTTGGATTGGTGAGATTCATATGTGCACTTTGGTTTTTCCATGCGAGAATTATTTCAGCTTCTTAACTTCTTTGCCCAGAGAGTCAAGCTGTTCTGAAATAGAATCTAGAGATGCATTCCACACTTTCTTTGCATCCTTGCCATCCTTAACTTTAAGCGTGAAGACAGGCAGGCTAACAGTTGGGTGGTCCATCTTGAAGCCAGCCATCTCAGTTTCAGACTGCTCCCAAAGGGCTGTTTTTATCAAGTTCATGAAACCTTCATCTTTCTCTGAAAATTGCACTTTCAGCTCGTTTTTAGTTGATTCAATAACGGTGAGCTCCATTTCAATTTTAAGCAAGATTTTAGATTTATAAGCTTAACCCGCGGGCTAGACTATGGCGCTGTGTGCTACGAACCTGATTGTCGCAAGATTTTAATACGCTGGCAGGCATACGCTCTGTGCCATGGACGATTCCGAATTAATTAAACTTACCGGAGCAGACAAACAGCTCTTGGGCTTGTTCAAGCAAAGGCGCAAAGAAGCTGAAAAAGAAGCCGAGGCTTTTAAAAAACATTTCTTTGAAAAGGAAATTCGCGTGCTTGGCATCAGTGGAAGCAAGCGCGATCTGGATGACTGCCCGCAGGAAAGCTCAACAACCGAATGGCTCCTAGACAAGTGCCTTGATGAAGCGCAAAAACTTGGCGCCAAAACAAAAAAAATGCGCCTGCAAGATTACAACATTCAGCCATGCAAAGGATGCTATTCTACTACCAATACGCAATGCCATTTCAAATGCACCTGCTATCCTGAAGGCAAATTCGGCGATGACATGACAAATAAATTATATGATATGTGTATGTGGGCAGATGTGATAGTATGGGCTACGCCAATACACAATTTCAAAATATCCTCTCTGATGGGTTTATTTTTAGATAGGCTAATCAGCATGGACGGCAGCCTAAAGCCTGCAGATCCACACAGAGCCAAAGACAAGGATCTAAATAAAAAGCATACAAAATTCATACAGCTCACTGCAAACGAGAAATTCGGCTCCGGATTTCTGCGAAGATTTACCGGAAAGATTGCTGGTGTAATTGTTTCTGGCCATGAAATTGGGGCAAGCATGACAATCTCATCACTATTTATGACATTGAATAATTTTGGCATGCTCTTCCCGCCATTCAGCAATGTTTATGCAATAAATACAAGGTGCGAGCCAACTTACACAGATACAAAGGCTTTGCGGAACAAATGCCATGAAGACGATGCGCGCCTGTTAGCGAAAAATCTTATTGCTGCTGCAAAAATCGCAAAGCGAAAGGGCGATTACTGGTGGCATTATGATAGCGGAAGCAATTAGGTAATTTCCAAAACATTAACAACCGGCTTTTTATATAATTCCTGGTCATCTACCATTCTCGGGCAGGCTGTATTTACCCACGCCTCCAACTGTAACCCAGTTGACATGTTGGTGGGTTGGGCTAAAGCCCAAGCCCACTTAGAACTTAATTATATTCTGCCACAACTGTAACCCAGTTGACATGTTTGCTTATCTTCGCAAGCTCGATAAGCAGCACATATTACGAGTCAGATAGCGCCTCGCTAGCATTAACTATTGGTTTCTTATACAATTCCTGGTCGTCCACCATTCTCGGGCAGGCCGTATTTACCCATGCCTCAATTTGCGGGAAGTTTTCCAATTCCGAGGGATTAATCGTATCGCCGATGAAAACAAAAACCTGCTTTCCTTCCTTTTCCAATTTCTCTTTAATCCTCTCAACATGACCCTGCATCTCGTGCTGGCCTGGCTTCAAAGTAACTAAAATGCCAACTTTCTTTGCAGCTTTGAAACCTGCTATTCTGGCCTGCTGTTTCAGCTGAAACTTCCGGATTTCCTGCGCAGAAACTCTTTCAACGCTGCCTGAAAACGGCTCGACGCAGAACATCGGCAAGTTTGCAGCAGAACTCGCTGCGATTCCAAGCGGATGGAATTTCCCAGTGCCGATATAAAGCACACAGTCTGCCTTTTCAGCAATTGCAGAAACATCGCACCCAAGCACCTGCCCTTTGTTAATGGCATGAACTTTTGGCATGCCGATTAAAACTTTGTAGCCTGCTGCCTCTAATTTTGCTTTCGTCTTATCTAGCAGATGCAGGAACTGCACTGTTGAAATCAGGCTTATTGTTTTGTAATTTTTAATAGCTTTGATAGCTTCAGCTAAATCAATATCATTCAGCTTTGCCTTTGCATTTATAAACAGGAGTTTCATGATAAATTAGAATTATTTTGACTTTTAAACCTAACCGCTAAGAACTTTTATGGCAACATCTAATAATTTTGATTTTGATTTTGCGATTTTATGAAATTCTGGCACCCACTCAGAGTCTCCTAATGTGTCGCTAATTGCAAAAACCGACGCGGCATTTACTCCCCTGCACTTTGCAACTGCGAATACTGCAGAGGCTTCCATTTCAACAGTCAGCACGCCTTCCTTTTTGTACCGCTTGACTTCTGCAATAGTTTCCCGGTATGGCGCATCAATTGTCCAAGTAGTGCCTTTGCGATAATTTAATTTCATCTTCTTCATTGTTTTTTCTAATTTTGCAGTTAATTTTTTTGAAGCATAACTGTACTTTCCGCTCTTGAAATAGTGATGCGATACACCTTCATCACGAATTGCTTTATCACATACCACGAAACTGCCAATTGGCAGGTTTTGAAGCGTGCCGGCAGTGCCGATGTTAATGAAATTCTTTGCGCCAAGCGCAATCAATTCTTCGATATACGCCGCTGTTGCTGGCGCACCAATGCCAAAATCAATAAATATTGCAATATTATTACCAATACGAAATAAGTTATTTTTCCTTCCAAAAAAAATCATAGGTCTGGCAGATTTGCTTTTTATAATTTTTCTTGCCAGGCTTTTATCATAGTTGATGATTATATTTTTAGGCACAGTTTCAACAATCTCGCCATTTTTCCTTGCATTAGCTATAAAATTATGCGGGGAGAAAAGTGCTTCTTCTTTATGCTTGCCTTTCATCTGAGGAAATGCCATTTTAGAACTTCACATCAACATAATCCCAGCCAAACTTCTTTAAGGCCTGCTTGATTGACTTCTTTGTGTGGCCTGCCCTAACAGCTGCTCTTATAAATTTCTTCAAATCTGCCTTATCGCCGACTTTGTCTGCTCCGTATTTTTTTGCCATGTCTGCCAGGTCATCTTTTACTTCCAGACCAATTAGCTTCTCAATTAGGTCTTCAGCCCAGCCTGCATTAGCTAACGCGGTCTTTATCTGGACGGGAGTGTAGCCTTCGTTCGCCATATCCGCCACATATTTTTTTCCAGCAGAATATTCCTGTGTCTCGTCGAGCTTTCTCTTCTTAGCCTTATTATCAAGCTCCACCATGTCGTCTGCTGAAAATTTCAAAGCCTTCTCGATTTTTGCCTGCGGAACTCCTGCATCTGACAGGCTTTGGTGTATTTCCGGCTGGCCTGCCCCTTCTGCCAAGCCTTCATTCACAAAGTTCTGCGCATCCTGCACGTTTGAATCAGGTCCAAGCCCTTGCATTTCTGCAGTATTTGCAAGTTCTCTTCTTGGCTTGATGTAGAATTGGTAAATCAATCCGATTACTGCCAAAATCAATGCAATTGGAATTAATAAATAAACGCTGAATCCGCTTTTCTTTACTTCTGCGCCTGCAGTTACGGAACTGCCGTCAGGCCCTTCTCCTCGGAACACTTGGTCTGAAACGCCATTATTATCTCCCGGTGTAAGCGAGCTATCTGGATTCAAAATATTTTTTGCGATAGTACCATCTGCAGCGCCATCACAAGCCTTGTCATCATCAGGATTGCAATTATTATCAATGTTATCTGTGCAGATTTCAGCTGCTTTTGGATTTACTTTTGCGCTAATATCATCGCAGTCCCCGCCTACAACTGTGAATCCATCTTTGTCTTCATCTGCTTCAAGAGTGTCTAGTTCTCCATCGCAATTATCATCTTTGCCATTTATCGCCTCAGTTGTGACGCCAGGGTTAATTGACGGATTGTTGTCGTTGCAGTCTGCTATGCCACAAACACCGCCATTGGCGAAATAACCATCTTTATCTGTATCAGTGCAAGCTTTTACTGTGTAAGTTGTAGTTATTTTAGCTGTTGCGTCATTCGCAGTATTTGCAACAGTAATTCCAACCACATAGTCTTTTGGCTCTGATTTATTTGTTGACATCACAGTGAGTGTTGCCGTGGCTGTTTCATCTCTGTCTACATTGCCAGTGGTATTTGGAGAAACAGCGCAAGTCCATCCAGAAGGGCATAATGGCTTTAGCGAATAAGTAGTTACGCATGAATCCTTGCTGCTTATATCTAATGAGTATGTTAGGGTTGTGCCGGGCAGGCTTGTTTGTGCCTCAGGCGTGCTTACGGTTGGTGCTTCTCTTATGCAAATTGTAGGTATGTATGTTACTTTTTTATTTGCGTTGTAAGACCCATCAGACTTATCAGATACGAGTATGCCTAATTCTTCCTTGCTTCCAACAGCAGTATCGCTAGAAGCTTTTACACTTAAGATAGATGTCCCAGTCCTGTCGCGATATAATAAAAGCGTTTTTGGGTTAAATACACAAGACCAGCCATCAGGGCAAGGCTGCACATTTACTGGGTCTATTTCTAATTTGAATTCAGAAGCGCAGGTGTGCTTATTTTTCACAGTTACGGTGTATGTTGCTGTCTCGCCCTTGCCAGCTTCTTGCGTTATTGGCATCGCGTCAATTTCTGGCGCAGATTTTTCACAGTAAACTACGGTGGGTATTACTGTCGCAGATTGTTCTCCAACTCCATCAAACTTAGCATCACTATCTTTATCAATGCATGCACTGTATTCGTAACTTACAGTGGCAGAAGACAGATCAGATGGTGCGGTAAATGTCAAAGTCGCACTCCCATCACCAGTTATGTGCGCAGATGAGATTACTGCGCCTGCGCAATCATTGCTCTTTAGCGAAACTGTTTTCCCTTCGCATGCGAAATTTAATCCATCTGCCAGTGCATTGACTGTTGTCTTTCTTGTTAGGATATTCGGCATAGTTAGTGCGACACTGCCAAAGCATGCTTGATCTGGTGTAGTAAAACTCAACACACCTAATGGCGATGCGCAATTGCCAGCATCATCGCATGAAGTTATATCGTAATAATATTTTACATTTCGGGTTAGCTTTTCTAATACCAATTCATTATCACCCGCATCTAAAAAAATTTTAGTATTTACAAATTTATCTAAATTCACTTCGCTCAAGCCATAACGAATAGTTGTATTTGCCTTTTCGTCATTACTCCATGCTATTTTTTCGGAAACAAGTCGCGCATACGGATCATCTGCAACTGGCGCGGGTGCTATCCATCCAACTCTTGGCGGCGTATCTGACCAAACACAGCCATCAATGCAATCTGCTTTGAGGCGACCTGCGCAAATAGATATGGCACCATCACACGAGCCTGGTAGCTCAGCGTTCCAATTACAACCAAGGCTTGGATAGCAAGTAAGTTCATCATGCGAATCACATGCATTCGGAGTTCCACTACAAAGACCAATTGCTCTGGCAGTATTAGTGCTTGGCAGAGCCACTGCAAGAATAACTGCAATAGCTATTACTATAATAGTTAAAATGATTGGCAGGTCTAACTTCAAAGTTCTCTTTTTTGTGGCCATTATCCTCGCTAATTTTTCTATATGAGTATATATAAATCTTTACTTACTTGTTCTTAAAAGCATCATTGATTTGCTCTTCTTGCCAGCCTGCCTCTGCTAATCTTGCTTTTACCTCATCCGCAGAGTAGCCTTCTGCCAATTCTTTCTGTATGTATTTTTGCAGGCTCTTTGGCGGTGTTTCTGATGCCGATGTTGATCGCACTGCATTTTTTCTGTGTAATTTAATATAACTTGCCAGCATGAGGAAGACAGTTAATCCGCCCAGGCCTGCCAAAGCTCCCGGAACTTTGAAATGAGTTTGCTTTCCAAACATCTTGTTTGGCAGTTTTGCATTTATCACAATATCTGTGGAAGGTTGCAGAACATTATTTGACGAAGAAGCTAATACGCAGCTGTTGCCTGCGCAGGTGTAGCCTGATGCGCATGCGCAGTCAAAGCAGACATTTGCAGCAGATTCGCCTTTCTCACAGATGCCGTTTCCAGCAATGGATGGTGATAAAACGTTCTGTATGATTGCGCCGGAACTATAGCTCCCTCCTCTGCCTCCGCCTCCGCCAGAGCTGCCTCCACCGCTAGATGATACGCTAAGTCCTTCGCCAGAACTTCCTCCACCTCCGCCGCCAGATGCAGTAAATTCACAGGCTTGCGATTCCAATGGCTTTGTTAATTCAGTTCCGCATAAATTAGCATCAGTACAAGTTCGCGTTTGAGTCTCAGCCACGCACGCAGACCAATCGCCGCAAGCCCATGCTTCCTCGCAGGCTGGCGCCTTGCATTGCCCCAAAGTATCATCGAAAATAGTTCCTTCAGGGCATGACGACAGGCAAACAGCTTCCAAGTAATCTAATTGACTATTGCAATTCACATCTGCTTCTTGATTAATGCAGCTAAATCCCTCTATGATTGGCAAAACTTCGCCAACGCAAACTCCGCAAGTGCCGTCCAGAGCGCATAACTTAGTGCCAGCCACGCAAGTGCCAACGCCTTCGGTGCCAGCAGGTCCAGTATAGCAAGCCTGCTCTG
>JBBTAR010000086.1:0-2980 GCA_038044065.1 Nanobdellota archaeon | reverse complement strand
CCGCTGGATTTCTTTGTAGATATAAAACCAACGCAATAGTTTTTTTCCAAGTAAGACTATTAAGCCACGTTAATTGCAGGTGAACTCTACGGATTTTGCGGTTGTATTTATAATCGCGCCTGAGGAAAAACCGCTCTGCATCACCGCCACTTTTCTTGTAAACGTAGCCTGCTTTTTCAAGTTTGTTCTTCGCAGAGAGCCTGTATTTTTTTGGCACGGCGATAACAATATCGACAATTCCTTTCCCGCCGAGACCAGGCACTGCTGTGCTTCCACAGTGCGCGATATGCGCCGTTGACAGGATGGTTCTTATCCGTTTTCGTTCTAATTGATAGAGTTTGGGAAATTTTTTTGAATATTTTCTAAAATTATATTTGTTCTTCAGCCAGCCCATACCATGATATAGCTATTTGGCTTATAAATATTCACCAAACAACTAAAATATCCAAGCTTACATGATTAACATGCGGTTTGTAGCTCTTGATTACTTTTGTTTGTAATAGTTTTACTCTGTAGTTCGAAAAATCCCTGAAAAGTTCTGCTTCCATTCCTTCTTCTGCCAAGCCGTGATAATGGATTACAGTTCCTTTCTTCGCAATTTTCATTGCGGCAGGGATGTATTTCTTGCAGGATGGAATCAAGCCCATTAAAATCCTATTCGCCTTTGGGAAATCCCGCGTAATTACTGCATCACAATTGCCCAAGAGCGGAAAAACATTTGCTAAGTAATTTAGCCGTATATTTTCTTTCAGATACTTAAATGCATTTGGATTTATTTCAATTGAAATTACTTTTGCATTCGGATGGGTTTTCGCAATCGGAATTGAAAAATATCCGATGCCTGCAAACATATCAACAACAACTTCATTTTCTTTTACAAGAGAGATAATTCTTTTTTTCTCCGCGTGATTTCCATGAGAATACATTATTTCTTTCGGATTTAATTTTAACATGCAGTTGTTTTCTGCTACGATTACTTCTTTCGGCATTTTGCCAGCAATTAATTCAATATTTGGTTTCCTTTTCTGTTCTGTTATTCCTTTTTGCACGCAGACCGCCTTGAAGTAAGGAAATAATTCAATAATAGCCTTTCCGATTATGGTTTTGTGCTTCTCAAGCTCTTTATTTAGATGAATTAAACAAATATCTCCGAGTTTCTGGTACGAGGCAGGCAATATGCCAATCTGCTCTCCAGATAAATTACTTTCTAATAGTTTTGCTGTCAGCTGAGTTTTAAACTTCATATAATTAGTATGGTAGCCATATTTTTAAATCTACGCAAGAATACGAATATTTAAATAGTTTGTGATGTATGTTAAAGCATGGCAGAAGAACTTCCTCATGTTATATGCGGTCCCGGTGGCGAGCGTATCTGGACAGATGATGTTGGAAGTAAAGGCGCAGTTAGGGTTAGCTTTCACGTAGTGCCTTACCACGGAGAATACCCTGGCGACCCGTTGGATGGCAAGCCAACAACTGCAATGTATGTTAGTGTTGATGAAACAAAAAAGCCAAACTACGCGGTACGAATACCGACATACAATGGTGGACCCATATCTCCGAAAGCAATGGCCTATGTTATGCGCGATTCGGTTCCGCATACGGGGCTCCAACCTGATGAATTTGATTTAGTGTGCCGTGTCCTTGCAGTAGATGTGGGTAAGGCGTTAGCAGAATTTGGGCACCGCGAGGGGCTGAAAGATATTTTTGCGCGATTGCCGTTGCCAGACCGCAAATTACTAAAATTAGTTGAAAAAGCGCGGGCGGAGCAAAATAATTCTGGCTGCCAAGCCAGTTAATTTCTAAGTCCCTTCTTCGAAACCACTTAGATATTTCTTCTGCTCTTCAGTAAGTTTATCTATTGTAACGCCCATTGTTGCCAGCTTGATTGCCGCAATTTCCCTGTCCTGTTCCTTTGAAATACCATGGACGCCTGGCGCGATCTTGCCTTTGTTCTGGACTAAGTGCAGGACTGCCATGAATTGGTTTGCAAAAGACATGTCCATGACTTCTGAAGGATGGCCTTCTGCAGCCGCCAAATTAACTAACCGCCCTTCTGCGAGCAGGTAGATTTTTTTCCCATTCGGCAGAGTGTATTCAAAATTATCTTTTCTGACTTCGCGTTTTGATTTTGCGAATTTTTCAAGGGCGTCAACATCTATTTCAAGATTAAAGTGCCCCGTGTTCGCGAGGACTGCGCCGTCTTTCATGTTTTTGAAGTGTTCTTCGTGCAGAATTTTATTGCACCCTGTTGCTGTTATGAAAATATCGCCGACTTTTGATGCGTCCAGCATTGACATTACGCGCTGGCCTTCCATCTTGGCTCTCAGCGCATTTATCGGGTTTATTTCAGTTATGACAACATCTGCGCCCATTCCTTTTGCTCTTATTGCAACGCCTTTTCCGCAATGCCCGTATCCGGCAACAACAATTGTTTTTCCAGCATACATGATGCTTGTTGCTCTTTTTATACCGTCAAGTGTTGATTCGCCGGTGCCGTAAATATTATCAAAATCCCATTTTGTTTCTGCATCTGAGACTGCCATGACTGGATATTTCAGCTGGCCTGCTGCAGACATTGCTCTTATTCTGTTTATTCCCGTTGTTGTTTCTTCGCATCCGCCGATTATGTTTTTCAAAACTTCAGGATATTTCTGATGCGCTACAAAAACCAAGTCAGCCCCGTCATCAATTGTAACCTGCGGGTTTGATTTGATGCACTGCTCTATGCACCAGTAATAGTCTTCTTTTGATATTCCGCGCCATGCATAAACATCAACGCCGTCTTCTGCCAAAGCCGCGGCGACATCATCTTGCGTTGATAATGGGTTGCATCCGCTCCAGACTGTTTTCGCGCCTGCTGCGTTTAGCGCTTTCACTAAAACAGCTGTTTCTTTTGTAACATGAAGACAGCCGGCAATTGTGATGCCTGCCAGAGGTTTTGATTGTTCATATCTTCTTTTCAGTTCCATGAGCACAG
>JBBTAR010000085.1:0-8483 GCA_038044065.1 Nanobdellota archaeon | reverse complement strand
GGTGAGACGAACGCTACTAAGTTGCCTAAGATGCTTTGCAACATCTGGCCTGCGTCAAGTGTTATTGCCTTTGCAATAAGCGCAGTTACTGTAGTGATTCCTGCAGTCCCCAACATCAGCAACGCTATTGTTGCAACAAGGAACTCAAGTCTCTCGCGTTTTCCCACATTCATGTAGCCGACGATTAGCCCTAATATGACTAATGCTACGCTGGTAAGACCGAAATTTCGGATACCTGCGAATATGCCAGCTAGTACAGCTATAGCTATGCCTCCCAAGAAAGCATATTTTCCAATATTCATTTTGGCCATGTTTTACCTCAAGATAAAATCTAAACTTATTATTAATAAAACTTCTGTCACTACTCTATACCCAGAACTAATTTTAATTCTGTCGATGGTGCCCAAGGCGGCTCAAAAACAACTTCAACACTGGCATCTTTTACATCTTTTACTTTTTTTACAGCCTCTTTGACTGCATCTATTAATGCTGGCCCATAGGGGCACATTGGCGTTGTCAGAGTCATTTTTACTTTTACGACATCTTTTTCGATTTTCAAATCATAAATCAGCCCAAGAGTCCAGACATCAATATTTATTTCAGGGTCAAAAACTTTTTTTAGTGATTCAATAAGCTGTTCACGCGCCACCATCATTAAAAAAGCTTAAATAGATTAAAAAGCCTTTTGTTGCATGGCCACGAGATACGCATTGCTAATTGTTATTATGATTGGAATGTTTTTGTTGCCTGATAGTGTTACAGCCCAAGTCTGTGCGGATGATTCCGGCTGCCCTGCCGGATTTTATTGTGACAAGCCCACATCCTTCCCAGGCGAATGCAAGCCCATTGCGAGCTGCACTGAAGATTGGTCCTGCACTGTATGGAGCTCCTGCACAAATAACCACCAATCGCGATTATGTGTTGATAGAAATGGATGCGGAACAACAACCAACATGCCGCCGGTTGTGCAGGAATGCCAGCCAGTGCCTGTTTGCGGAAACCTTGTGTGCGAAACAGGAGAGTCAAGTAGCAACTGCCAGATTGACTGCGGCAAGCCAGCACCTCAACAGCCAAGCGCCACAACATCACTCGGCATAAAAAATCCGACTGCACACACTTGGTTTTACAATGAAAGCTCAACAGACATCTGGAACGAATTATCGCAAATAAGAATTACAAATGACGGCTCGGAAGACATTACTCTGTTTACAATAACATTGAAGGCATCCGGCAGTGGCAATGATGCAACAGATATAAATAAAATAGAAATATATGCTGACTTAAACAATGATGGCTCTGTTGATGCGGGCGATATAAAAATCGGGGCGGGCCAGCCAGCGTATGACCAGGACAATGGGCAAAGCACAATCGGCTTGAATTATAATGTACAAAAAGGCGATACAAAAATATTTCTGATTGTCTATGTTATGAAACCAGCAGCGCCGGCAGGTGCAACTTACGAATTTACTGTTACTAATATCAAGGCAATTGGCAGGGCAACAGGCGCGCTTTTCAGCGTTAAAGGACTGCCAATAACTTCTGCGACAAAAACAATAGTTAACCCTCCTCAACAGCCTCCGCCTCAGCAGTTGGCTTGTGCAAGCGTTCCGGTTTTATCATTCAAGCCAAACCCTGCGAAAACCAGCCAAACTGTTGATGCGGGCATTAGCGAATTGAGCAATTGCGCAGGTTTTACTGCCACAGTAATCGACGAAAACAAAGTAATTGCCTGCCAGGCAAACCTGCAGAATGGTATGGATGATGGGGCTTGCCAGTTTACTGCACCAGAGCGCGCAGGATTGTATGTTTATTTAGTTGTTGTTGATAAAAATCAAAATAATATTATAGATGTTGGCGAAATCACAGCTTCAAAGCTGAATGTTGTTGGTCCAAATACGCCTGGCGAGCCTGGCCAGGAAAACATCGCAACTCCTGAAAAATTAATCAACACTCCTGCGGTATTTACTGTGCTTGCGCAAACACAGCAGGCAGGCCAACAGCCAATAAACGCATCCCTTGTAGTTGTTGCTGTGATTGCAATTGGCGGTGCAGCGTATTACTACTCAAAGGCAAAGCAGGCAAGAAAGAAAACATAGTTAGCTATAATTAAACCGGCGCATCTGGTCCTACTTGCAGGGACTGCTGTTCTGATGGCATCAGCTTTAGTATTTTTAGTATATCTATTACTCTCGTGCTATTGGGTGCTATTCTGATTGTGTTGTGTTTCACATTTTTTTCTGCGAGAAGTTCTATAATTGTGCTATCAATCTCGCGCTGCCATTGCGCATCAGTACTTCTGAAACCATCCGCAGACAGCGTAGTAGTAATTGGAAGTTTAATTATGAAATCATACGTATGCGCCCAGCTGTCCAGTATGCTGGAGGCGATTTTCTGCAGTTCTTCAGAGGCAGTCCTTCCCGCGCGCAGGTTCCAAAGGAAGTATGCATAGTTGTCAATCACAGTCCTGTCGCATATTAGAATGTCGTACTTGTGGACTGCTTCAAGCTCTTCGATTAACTGTCGGCATAAAATCCAAGTCTGCGCAGCAGCCGAATTTTCTTTTTCTGTGCCGACTGGCAGCGGACAATCGCGGACAAACTCGCGGATGTAGCCTGCGTTGAAGCCCAGTTCTTTTAGGTAGCCGACAAGCGAGTGCGCAAGAGATGTTTTGCCTGTGCCGTGCGTGCCAGTGATGCCAACTTTTAATTTCTGCATCCGACAGGTTTTTAATGTTTATATAAAAGCGTTTAGCCTATGAAGTATATAGTTGTGTCAGAAACAAATAAGGCGAGCAGAAATGTCGGCAAATTTATTCTAGAAAAGGACCTGCCAAAAAATACCAATGTAATAAAAACAAAAAATAGTGTTTTGGAATTAGAAAGCGATTTGAAAAGCATAAAAGATGCTGAGATTGTGATTGTTGCATCTTCGCACAAATCTGAGGCAGGCCTGCCAATGTTGAATGCCCACTTCACTGGGAATTTCGGCGAAGATGTGTCACATGGCGGCGCTAGGCAAACCTTGTCGATTGCGTCCGCATTATACCAACGGGCCGCAGTCCTTGAGTACGCAAAGTTGCAGGCCGAAGATGGTAGATTAAGTGGCTACCGCGTAGGAATCGAAGCTACACACCACGGGCCGACCTTGGATTTGCCGATTATTTTTGTTGAAGTCGGCTCGACAGAAGAGCAATGGGGCGATTTAGTGGCCTGCGAAGCTGCTGCAAAAGTGATACTGAAACTAGTTTCATCTGCGCCAGAAAAAGTGCCAGTGGCTGTGGGTTTTGGCGGAGGCCATTACTGCCCGCAGTTCACAAAAAAATTATTTGAAGAAGGTTTCGCGTTCGGCCACATCTGCCCGAAATACGCTGCGGGTAATTTAACCGAAGATGTTATTCTGCAATTAATTACCAAAACAACTCCAAAGCCGGAGAAAGTTTTGGTGGAGTGGAATGGATTATCGAGTAAGCAACGCAAAAATATTATTTCTGTGCTGGAACAGCATGAGATTCTGTGGGGAAAAGCCTGACAACTGCTTTCAGAACGTTTTGTTGGTTGAGGTGTTCGGTGATATTACTTATTATTCGTTCTAGGCCTGCCACTTTATTTTGCGGGACTTGCAACTCAACCCGCACGAATTGCTTATCGAGAGAAATTGTTGGTATTAGATTGTGTTCTGCAATTCCAAGATACCGCGCGAATTCACCAACAATATAATTAGATGTATGTGTAACAACGCCATATTCTACAGAATTCAAATTAAATTGCAGAGTGTGTTTTGTTGTCTGAGATTGCATTGGTTTTTTTCGCAAATAGCTAATTAAAGCTTTTGCCCCCGTGTTTTCAATAACTTTTTCAATCCTGGCGCAAAAACTACATTCCCACGCTCAATTAAATAGCGGTAAGGCAGGATTCTTTCCAGCCCTTCGCCTTCATTTATGAAATATTCCTCAACAAATTCCAGTTCGCTTAGGTTTTTGCCGCCAACAATCTTTTTGCAGACGATTACTGCAGTATCGGTTGACATCTGCTTTGCCCCTAGGTTAAATTTCGGAAAACTTAATTTCGAGCTTAGTTCTTTCCTTGTGCGGAATCTCTGCGGATTATCGCCCAATATTCCGCCGAAAATAAAAAAAGAAAACTTTTTCGCAATTTTCGGAGTTAAAGTTTCTTTTGCAGATGGATCAAGGATGCATGCTTTTTTTAATTTCAAAGCTTTTACACTTTCTTTTTTAATTTCGCCAAGATTTTTTAATTTTACCGTGCTATTTATTACATTTGTGAAAATCAGGTTGCTTTTTCCAACCCGTTTGGAAATGTGCGAGTATTCAAGCAGGCACCATGGATAAACTTCAGGTTCGAGATGTTCGATTACGAATTTTGCCATGAATTAAATAATTATATTGCTCATTTAAATTTAACTGAAAAAAAAGAGAAACAAACTAAACAAAAAAATCTTCGCTGGCTTATTTATGCCAGACGTGGGAGATGCCACTGACTACCTGCAAGCCTGCCAGTACTAATACTGGTAATGCCAGCAGGTTTTCTGGGTATGTTTGCCAGCCATACCAAAAGGCTACTACGCCTGCTATCAGTTTTATCCATCCCCAAGTTGTTGGATCCATTTTTGCCATTGTTACCACATACACTAATGGCAAAGCAGGGTTAATAAAAACTGTTCACTATTGGCTGGAGAAAACTATTTATTCGTCCAGAGTTACTCGTCCGCCAAGCATACTATCAAGGCGCTTTTCAACACCATCAAGGCTGGATATTGTCCTCACGCGCTCATCAGGCGGATTAGTGCTACTAACTTTTATTAAATTGTATTCGCCAGGTATGCCCCGCTGGACTAAAATCTTTCTTTGGGGCTCCTCAACTAGTAATATTTCGCGGAGAGCCTTCCACCCATGGCGCGTGTAATTGTAAAAAACGCCGGCGTACATAAACGACAGGCCGTCCTTTTGCCCTTCGAGACCGGTGCTGGATATTATTTTTCGCGTGCTTTCTGTCAAGTCGGCTGTGCCTTTTGCCACTAGCCTCTTTGCGACTGTTGCGTAATTCACTCTTGCCAAAACAACTTCGCGCTTTTGGGCCAGCCTTTCGCAAATAATTCCAAGCATAAACATAGGATCTGATACTTGTGTCGTATTTGGTGGGCTTGCCATGAGTCTCGCATGAGTAAATTGTTTAAAAACCTTATCTATTCGGCCATGCCGAAGCTCTTGCGAGGCTCGGCTGAGAGTTTACTCAGCCATGAAAACATCAACAGGGGTGTCAATTAGCGTATCTCTTGGCAATGAACCGCGTTCCTGCATGTATCTGCTGGCCAGAATCCAGAAAATCACGCCGATTGATTTTGAGCCTTTGTTATTGCATGGGACAACGAAATCAACACATTCTATTGTGTTATTTGAATCGCAGAGAGCAACTACTGGTATGCCTGATAGCAAAGCATCATGGATTGCGTTTTTGTCTGGGAAAGGGTCAACTACAAGCATTATTTTCGGCTCAAAATAGGTTTTCAGGTTTGTGTTTGTGATGACGCCTGCAGGATATCTGCCTGCGTAGAATTTTACACCTGTTACTTTTGCAAAGGCCTTGACAGCCTTCCATGCGTTTTCTCTCCTTCCGACAACCAAAATATCTTCTGGCGCGAATTTCCCGAGGATTTTTGCAGCCTGTGCTATTTTTTTATCTATGTCTTGGACATTAAGAACGCACAAGCCATTTGGGTTGATTTTGTAAATATATTTATGCATGTGTTCGGTTCTGAACTTTGTGCCTATGTGTATGCCTGCCCCGAGGTATTGCTCCAGAGGGACTAAGAGCTGTTGTTCTTCATTCATCACAGCCGCAAAATCGGCTGGCGCTTTCAGCGGGTTCGGCATAAAGCCGAACGCACTTACTCGATGTGCCAACCAAGCCTCCAATTTTGTTTTTTTGTGATGTTATCATATTACACTTAAATTGGTTTTAGAAATGGTATTTAAATGTTACTGATGGGATTGCAACCCTGTATGCACAGTTTCTTCCAAATTAGATTTCGCAAACGGCTATGTTGAATCTTTTACTGCTGCAACCCACAGACCCATAGCATAAACCAGCGGGCCGTCCAGATATGCTTTTTCTCACATGCTAATATCTGCATAAGCGCCGAATACAGTTGTCAGTGCAGCTGCGCCCAGCGAAGCCTGCCTTGAATTACCATCCACTCTAGCAAGCCGATAGGTAGCAATTGGCAGGAAAAGCCTGCCAGCATAATTTACAACTGCCCAAAGCAAATCCATCTGATTGCAGGAAAAAATGGGTTTTAATATTTTGTTATTGTGCGATTAAAGAACAATGCCATGGCCCACTAAATGCCAGCGACTTTGAACCTGCCTCGCAATAGCAACTTTATCGCCTTTTCTTACGCAGACAGGCAGTTTCAGGACTAACTTCATCATCTTGCCAGCCCCTTGGACAATGCCGACTGTCGTGGCAGTCCCTATGTTCAGCATCAAAGGCTCATACTGCTTGAACGGCTCAATCTTGACTTTATCTTTTGTACCGATAACGTATGGGAAAAGCGTGACTTTTAAATTCAAAGTTGTAACAGTCGGCGGAAGTTTTCCTGGATGGCCCACCACATTTCCGACAAAAGCATCTGATTTAGTAAGCGCAGGATCAAGAGCTGTTGAGAATGCAATTGAACCGCCAGGCCCTTTTTCATCTACTGGCTGGCTTCCGCAGAAAATAGCGGATAATTTTGTAGTAATGGGTTTCCATTCAACCTGCCCGCCTTTTTTTTCGATTTTCATTCCAGGGCGCATTTCGATTGCATCGCCTTTCCTGAATGTTCCTTGGATTATTGAGCCGCCAAGAACGCCGCCAACCATCTCGCTGATGTTTGCTCCGGGCCTATTGACATCAAAACTTCTTGCGACAACCATTAATGGCTCTTTTGTATCTTCTCTTTTCGGAGTTGGAATAAATTCTTCAATAGCTTCTGCCAGAATATCGAGATTGACTTTTCTCTGCCCCGAAATTGGAATTATGGGCAGTTCAGAGCCGTAGGTTTCCATGACAAATTTTTTAATCTGCTCGTAGTTTTCTTTTGCTTTTTCTTTTGGAATGGAATCAATTTTGTTCTGGACAATGATAATATTTTTTATTTCAAGAACTTTCAACGCCATTAAATGTTCTGCTGTCTGTGGCTGAGGCACCTGCTCGTTTGCTGAAATCACTAGGATTGCACCGTCAATTATTGCAGCGCCAGCCAGCATGACTGCCATCAGCGTTTCATGCCCAGGTGCATCTACGATTGAGATTTTTCGCACAAGCTCTGCTTTTCCACTGCACTTGCATGCCTTTTCAAAAGTATAAGTTCCACACTTGGCACACTTTCGTATGTCTGCATCAGCATAGCCTAGCTTGATTGTAATTCCCCTTTTTAATTCCTCAGAATGCGCCATGGTCCACTTGCCGGTGATGCCGTATGTCAGGGTTGTCTTGCCATGGTCTACATGGCCTACTATGCCAATGTTGATTTCAGGTAATTTAACTGCAGTCATTGCTGAATTGTTAGATAAATGAATTAAAAAGCTTTGGCTATGCGCAGATTAAATGAACTACGCCTGCTGTTTGCTAGCATTTGCCCGCCACTCCAGCACAGCCGGACGCAACATACGGCAGTCCACACTGAATTCGCTTCTATAAGCATCTGCAACTATGTGAATGCGCCCGCGCACTCTCTCATTGCATGCGAAAATATTCACGCGGCGATTAGCCAAAGGATGTAATTCCAGCAAAAGTTCATTGCTGTATTTTATTTTAAATGCAGAGCCAATCCTGACAATATCCGCGCCAAGTACAGATTTTAAATCGCTTTCCAATTTATCAAGAAATATAGCATATTTGTGCTCAAATCGCGCCTTCATATTTGTATTTTTGCAGTCCTTTGCATATTTAACTATTTGTGGCAATGCGCTTTTTACTAGCCCTGGGGGCGCCTCGCAGGCTAGAAATTCAAGCGACTGCAAATCTCTCCGGCTAAAGCGGAGACTGAATCGCCCGCCTTTGCACCTTATATTAAATTCATAAATATCGCCAAATGCAGATTGATTCGTAATTGTTATTTGGTTTGGATTGCCAACTATATCTGATATATCATTTGCAACATTATGCACGAATTCATTCCAGTTTGGGTTGTAGCTTGGCATGCCAGCAACATCTTAGCACTGTTTAAAAAGTTAATCTGAGCAAGAGCTAATTTAGAAATTACTTAGTAGCAGCAGCTACCTTCAGCCTTCGTTCCTTGGATTTAGGCCTAAATGTTCTTGAGCCACACTTTGTGCAGTGTATCTTGCCAGCCCGGATTTTCATGGCATCGCCTCTGATTGCCCTCTTGCATCTTCGGCAAACCCACTTCCGCCCGAATAATCGGATGACTGCTTCTGGTATTTTTGACTGCGCCATATTATTTAAACAGGCAAATTAGCT
>JBBTAR010000084.1:0-1651 GCA_038044065.1 Nanobdellota archaeon | reverse complement strand
CCCTTTTTCAACGGCCTGCGACAGGCTGTTATATAATTTTATAAATTTTTCAGCGTTAACTTTGGGAATATTTAGTCCCAACTCACCTCTCATTTCATAATATTCAGAGCCGCCAAGCTCATCTCTTGTTTCTCCCAAAATATAAACCAAATCTCCAGGATTCTTCACGTCCATTGTTACGCATTTTTCAACGTCCTCTACTTTGCCAACGGCCGAGAACTGCAGCGTGGGCAAGGCAGAAAGACGCCTTTCCCCATTTTCATCTTTAACAATTCCGTCCATTGACATTGAGTCTTTACCCGAAACGCAGGGCGTCTTGAAAGTCAAAGTAAAGTCGTAAAGAGCTTGATTTGCTCTTACTAATTGAGCAAGTTTATACTTTGCGTCTGGATTTTGGCCAGAGGGCAAAGGGCTAGGCCAGCAAAAATTATCGTTAAGGGCTATTTGTTTTAAGTTTCCGCCAACAGCAATAATTCTTCTTACGGCTTCGTCAATCGCCAAAGCTGTCATCCAATAAGTGTCAATCTTGCTAAAAACAGGATTGATTCCGGCTGATACTGCTAAACCTTCTTTGGAATCAAAAGAAGGTCTCAAAACAACTGCGTCTGAAAAAACGTCGCTGTCTTTACCAAGCAAATGTTTAATCACGCTTTTGCCCTGAACCTCATGGTCAAACTGCCTGACAATGTATTCTTTGCTGGCAATGTTGATGCGTGCCAGCATTTCTTGAAGAATAGCTGAGTGGTCTTCAGATTCCTGAAAGTCAGGCTCAGAAAGTCCGCGCTCTTGCGGACTCAACCATTCAGCTTCTAATTCCATTTGCGGAACTCCGTGATGAACAAAGTTCATATCCAGGTCAGTTACTCTTTCGCCCTCAAAAGCGCAATAAAATTTTCCTGAATTAGTAAATTTTCCGATGACGGTTACTTCAACATCATGCTTTTCGGCAAGTTTAAAAAGCTCATCCTTTTTTTCTGGCAAAACAGCCAAAGTCATTCTTTCTTGAGATTCTGAAAGAAGAATTTGCCAAGGGGCAAGGCCAGAGTATTTCAAAGGCACTTTATCAAGCCGCAGTTCAAAACCATTACTGAACTGAGCCATTTCTCCCACTGAAGAAGAAAGCCCTCCTGCGCCATTGTCGGTAATGCATTTGTAAAGTCCCAAATCTCTTGCTTCAATCAAAAAGTCGTGCAGTTTTTTTTGCTTGTATGGATCGCCAATTTGAACGTGAGAAGCAGATATCCATTCCCCTGCTTCCATTGAAGACTCAGTTGCGCCGTGAATGCCGTCAATGCCGACTCTGCCCCCTGCCATAACTATTAAATCACCCGGGTCTGCTTTTTTCTCGTACCCCGCTTCTCCTCTTACTTTTGATGGAATCAAGCCTGCTGCCAAAACATAGATTGCCGGTCTTGCCATATAACCATCTTCAAAAAAAGTGATTCCATAGACCGTGGGCACGCCATGTTTGTTGCCTCCTGATTCCACGCCTGCTCTTACTCCGGCAAGCAGGCGCTTTGGATGTATTTTCGGCTTCAGCTCGCCTTTGTAAAAGGGATTGCCGGTACAAAAACCATAAGCGCCGTAAATTAACTTACATCCTTTGCCTGTGCCCATTGGGTCTCTGTAAACTCCGACAATGCCTGTTTCT
>JBBTAR010000083.1:0-1592 GCA_038044065.1 Nanobdellota archaeon | reverse complement strand
TTCGCCCAACTCCTTTAGAAAGTTTATAGGGGACACTTCGCCCAACTCCTTTAGAGGGTTTATAAGGGACACTTCCCTTATCTATCTTATTGAAATACTCCATTTTGTTTCAGTACCCTACAACAAACCTCCCAATTTCGCAGTTTAATATTTCCTCGCCTTGCCTCTTGCACAAGCTTATAAAACTCTCAACTGTTTTTACCTCTTCGCTCTTATTTAATATGGAAAAATAATTGCAGTTAGGATAACTCTCAGCAGTGCATTCAACAATCGGTTTTTTCGGATAAATCGTGTAAATTCTAATGCTTCTCACAGGCCACAATTCATCATATATTTCCTTGTCTCTTAAAATCATTGCTCTGTCAGCATCAACGCACTGGCTTCCACAGCTGAACTCCGGGCTGTTTGCCAGCAATCCCGCTATTCCTATTGCCTTATTTTTCTTGATAATCTCTGCTTTTTCCTTTATCTGTCCAGAGTAAAAAGACACAAAAAACACTCCAACAAGAACAAAAAGCAAAAATACTGCCAGTATCATAAAAGCCATCTGCTGCATTTTAAGCTGTCCGCGTTTCAGCACTTCCATATGCAGCACCTCCCTTCATTGTTAGTTTCCACGCGCCTCATTGCATTTTTTAGTCCAGCAGAAAGCAACCCTTCAGAACTTCCTATAACTCGCAGTGAGTTTGCTAATCCTAAGTATTCGCTTTCCACAAGCTCTCCGCACATCCCGCTCATTCTTCTGGCCTGCTCTGAATAAAGCACAGCCAGATTTTGCGCCCTCATTTCTATTCTTTTCACAACACACTCATACACTTCAGGCGAAGAAATTATAGCTGGAAAAAACAACCCTTTAAGGTAATACACTCGTTTATTTTTCTTAACTGCATAGCCCTCCTCATATTCGCTGCCACATTCAGCAGAAGTGCAAAGCGGAAAAACGCTTATCTCGCATTGTCGTCCAAAACAAACTCTTATTTCTTTGTCACTGCACTCGCCATCGCTGTTTGCAATTATTATATTTTTCAGGGAAAGTTGTTTAATCTCATTTTCAATCTCGCTTGGCGGCGAGACAAAACAATAATTTTCCGCATACATGCTTACAGCAGAAGCGCTCAAAAACGGAAGATTAACAGGCGTAGTAATAAAGTTAAGTGTTTTCCCATCTAAGACATCATTTGAGAACACATGCTTGTGATATGTTTTTGCCTTCACTCCCTGCTCTTTGCCGCTTCCCGTAACAGAGAACTCCTGCTTTCCAAATGCGCCATCGGTAAAACACTTGTTTGTAATCCTTACTTGTCGTTGCATATTGACGCTTGTGCTCTCTGCGCCTGAAAATGTTGTGTCAAGCGGGTCAAACAATATGCTAAGCTGTTGCGAAGCAGTTGTCGCTTCAACATAACTCCCTGTTTTCAGCAGTTTTCCGCCCGTATAAATCGCTAAAAATAGTATAAATATGCCCGTGAGTATCGCAAAAATCCAGCTAAAGCTCATTTCAATGCCTTTTCGCCCAACTCCTTTAGAGGGTTTATAAGGGACACTTCGCCCAACTCCTTTAGAAAGTTTATAGGGGACACTTCGCCCAACTC
>JBBTAR010000082.1:0-4885 GCA_038044065.1 Nanobdellota archaeon | reverse complement strand
GAGGCAGGGTCTATTATCAATATAGACATATCAACAGCGGCGGCCGTGGACGAGGCAAAAATAACATTTTCCACTGCATCAGGCCATGTGCATAATGCCGTAAACAGCAAAGCCGTTGATCATGTTGATTTATTAAACAAAGGCAGCAATTCTCACGCAAATATTGACACGCATATATCGGCTGCGACTCCGCATTCAGGCCATGAAAATTCAGCAAATAAAAATATAGCAAACGGCTATCAGGGACTTAACGCCAATGCCAGAACATCGTCAACGAATATATCAATAAAAGCTATAAATGCCACACCCACTTTAGACGCAATCCTTGATGATACGTTTTCAGCAGGATGGATACAGGGCGGTTCGGCATTTGCAAGCGGCACAACTGCTGTTATTGATGCGGGCGAGGGCTTTATCAGGTCAAGTTCAGCAAGCAGCGCCCCGATTTATTATATCAACTGGTCAAGCGCATCCACCGCCATACCTGCGGGGCAAACCAGATATGCTATTGTCGCCTATAATGCAGGCGCGCCTATAGTTCAATTTGCCACTTCATTTCCAACAGACAGGCAATCTAATCTTTATCTTGCCGAAATCCACAATATCAATAGCACATTGCATATCCATAACGACCCTATTGTATTCGCCGATTTGCGGTCCAGACAGCGGGATTGGATTGCAGGTTTAATCGGCACAAGGGTTGAAAGCGGCGGTGTAGTATCAGACCCGGCCTCTCCTTCCAGAAAAATAGCAATTACAGCCTGCACATTTTGGGATAGACATTTAAGACAGCTTACAACACCGGCATTTAACAGCAATGTCACAGATACATTTACTACTGTATATCGTAACGGCGTAGGAGAATGGACAAGGACAATAGGGCAAACAAATTGGCCTAATACAGATTACGATAATGGTTCAGGCACACTTGCCGCAATGACAATTCTTTATTATGCAAATGTATGGGTAATAAGAGTATTTGAGGGACTTTGTTATGTGCAATATGGTCAGGCAGAATATGCAACACAGGCGGCGGCAGAAGCCGAAGACCCGCCTGCCACAAAACCGGAAGAAGTCGATGAACATGGTTTTTATATAGCACAGATAACATTTCAAAAAAGCGCAACAAGCCCTGCATCCATAGGACAAATACAGCCTATTCTTGGAGTTACAGGCACAGCATCAGTATCAGCGCATAACGAATTATCAGGACTGCAAGGCGGGCAGGCATCTCAATATTATCATCTTACACTTGCGCAAAGCAGCCAGCTTGTTACAAACGGCAATATACATGACCATGTCGGCGGAGATGGGGCGCAGATAAACCATACAGGCTTATCCAATATTGGAACTAATACCCATGCCGTAATTGATACACATATTGCAAGCACTGCAAATCCTCATAATACCAACAAAACTGATGTCGGATTATCCAATATTACAAACGATGCGCAGCTTAAAAGGGCAGATGGCGATATAAATAGCTTCACAGAAAAGATAACGCCTGTAGCAGGCGATGTAATTATAGTTGAAAGCTCTGCCGATGCTTTTGCTAAACGCAAGGTGCAGATTGGCAATCTTCCAAGCGGTGGTGGCGGAACGCCATCAGGCGCTGTTACGGGTGAGCTTACTTTTGGCATAAGTTCAGCCGCAGGCACATCAACAACCTTTTCAAGGGGCGACCATACACATGGCACTCCGCCAAATCCTATCACTTATGGTTCAAACATAGTCCAGATTGATATAGGCGATTCATCGGCGGCAGGAATTTCAACGTCTTTAGCAAGAGAAGACCATCAGCACGGCTTTCCGGCCCCGGCTGCCGGGTATCCTTTAGATGTGTCAAGCGCAGAAGCAGACGGCACAACATCAATACCTGCCAGAGCCGACCACATTCATAAAATGGGAATTGTGACATTAAAGGGCGATTTGCTTTCATTTGATACAAATCCCGCAAGGTTCGGCGTTGGAACGAATGGACAATTAGTTGAGGCTGATTCTGTTCAGGCGCTCGGCGTTAAATGGGCTTCACAACTTTTTACAAAGGGCGGCAATGTATTAAGTCCTTCAACCGGAAATTATAGTGTGTGGCGAGCGCCTTATGCCTGCACAGTTACAAATATCAGAGGCTACAGACAAGCAGGGACAGGCGCAACGATAAATGCGAGAAGGAACGGCGCATCAAATCATCTGGCAAGCGATTTATCTGTAGCAAGCACCGGCGCATGGACAGACGGCGGAGTGGTTCAAAATACAGCTTATATCGCAGGAGATAGATTGGAAATTATGATTACAACACTATCAGGCACGCCCACAGAAGTGGCAGTCCAAGTAGACTTTACGAGGCCTTAAAATATGGCACAGGTTAATTTCAAAGCGGCAGGCACAGGCAATGCAACAGCAGTATCATCTGCTATTACAACATTGACGCCGTCATGGCCGGCTGTATCGGCAGGCAATCTTGCTTTAGTGCAAGTCGTCTGCCGCAATCTAACCATGACGCCGACAACGCCTGCCGGATTTTCTATTGTTCAGGGGCCTATAACAGGGTCAACTTGCAGACAATGGATAATGGGCAAGATATGCGATGGCACAGAAACAGGCAACTTATCCATAACCGTATCAACATCAACTTTGGCGAAAATGGCGAGGATATATGCCTTTGAAAATAACGCAACTGCATCATATACCGAAGGCGCAACATTCTCAACAGGCGCAGTATCATCAAGCATATCAGCGCGGCCTGTTACTACACTTGATAAATATAGATTGGCTGTAACCTTTGTCGCGGTTAGTGATGATAATGCATTATCTCCATTTGTGGGCGAGACAGGCGGGGATTGGACAGAGGCAACGCCGGAATTTACAACCACACAAGGATTGGACGGCGCATTACAATTACAAATCGCTATTATGGCAAGCTCAGGCACGATTACAGGCGGCGTATCAACAATGATAGCGGCAGACCCTTGGATATTAAGCGCATTTGCCATTATTCCTGCATCCACAGCGGCAGGAATAACAACACGGATAATGATAGTGGATTAAACTATGGCTAAAAATTTTCAGGAAAATGCATTTCAAAACAGCGCTTTTCAGCAGGAAGTATCTGCCACTACGGCATTTCAAGAAAATGCGTTTCAGAATAATACTTTTCAGGTTGTCGCTTTATCCATACAGGCAGTTCAAACATTGTCAGGTTCAGGCAATTTAGTTTCACTATTAAAGTATAGAAAACGGAAAATAATTCAAAAAAGAAAAGTAATAATCGCAGGCAAGGCAGTATGCGACCAATTACCACAAGAAATATATGCAGAAGGCAGATTAAGTTTAACAGGGTATGCAAATAGCGAACAAGCAAAGCAAAAAATAAATATATCAGGCGAAGCGATGGAATATGGCGATGATGAAATCCTGATGCTTCTTTTAGCCGCCTGATTAAAAAAAGGAGGTGAAAAGCAAATGCCGATGCCAATGCCAAATGACGATGAATCCAAAGAAGATTATATGGATAGATGCATGGCAAGTGACGTTATGAACAACGAATATCCTGAAAACAAACAAAGATATGCTGTTTGTTTGTCAAATTGGGAAAAGGATACAGAGGAAAAAAGTATGACGAATAACAGAGAAACCAGAACTTTCTCTTTTGTTCTTGATGAAGAACAGAGGGAAAGCAAAAGTCCTGTCATAAAAGGCCATGCCGCCGTATTCAATCAGAGAACGCACATCCCATTTTGGGGATTTGACGAGATGGTGGCGCCTGATGCCTTTGCCGATTCAATTCAAAAAGACGATATAAGGGCTTTATTCAATCACGATTTAAATTATGTTCTTGGCCGAAACAGGGCAGGGACGTTAAAACTTTTTGAAGATGTGCGCGGGCTTGCCATAGAAATCAATCCGCCGGACACTCAATTTGCAAGAGATTTGATGGAATTGATTAAAAGAGGCGATGTAAATCAAATGAGTTTTGCTTTTTCGGTGGTAAGCGAATCATGGACAAGAGGAGGTGAAGAGGAATCGGATTTGAGGGTATTGCAGCAAGTGAAATTATATGATGTAAGCTGTGTCACTATGCCCGCTTATGAAGGCACAGATTGCGCAGTGCGGTCATATAATCAATGGAAAAAGGTAAATACAACCAATTTTAAAAACAATCTTTTACGGAGGCGATTGAATTTAAAACTGAGAAAAGGAGGATTGAAAAATGGATAAACTTCAGGAATTAAAACAGAAGAAATCCGAAACAGTGGCAAGGATGAGAGCCGTCCTTGATACTGCAGACAAAGAAAAAAGAGACATATCCGAAGCGGAAAGCAAGGAATATGACTCTCTTGAAGCCTCTCTTGATGGATTGGATAAGTCAATAGAAAGAGAGGAAAGGCTTGCCAAAGAAGAAGATGAGTTAAGGAAGGTGACAAAGAAGGCTCCCTCTCCTGCTGGCACATTTCAGGAGGATAAAAAGGATTTTCGCAACTTGGGAGAATTTGTTTATACGCTGGTTGCAAATCCGAGAGATGAGAGGCTGCTTGAATTGAGGGTGCAGCAGATGAAGGATGGCACGCTTGGCGGATATGCAATACCAAGCCAATATCTTTCAACAATATTGTCCGTATCCCCGCAGGAAGCGATTATACGGCCCAGGGCGACAGTAATCCCGGCCGGATCTCCGCCTGATGCTGAATTAACCATACCTGCGCTTGACCAGACAGCGGCAAGGAATATGTGGGGAGGCATTACAATCAACCACGACGGTGAATCTAATCAAATCACAGAGACTACCATGCGGTTGAAAAGGGTTGTTCTGAAACCTAAGAAGCTCACCGGATACATGACAATATCCAATGAATGTCTGGCAAACTGGGATGCGGCATCGGCTCTG
>JBBTAR010000081.1:0-3453 GCA_038044065.1 Nanobdellota archaeon | reverse complement strand
TTGTCAAAAGAAAGTTTGGCAGCCCGACAACAGTGATCGAGGGCATCGACAAAAGTAGCGACATAAAAGCCATCGCAAAGCAGATGAAAGAAAAGCTGGCCTGCGGTGGAACAATCAAGGGCAGTACAGTCGAGCTCATGGGCGATCACCGGAAAAAAGTAAAAGAAATCCTTGTTTCACTGGGATTTTCCGCCGAAAGCATAGAAATCAAAGCGCAAATCGAGTAAAGTTGAGGACAGACAAATGATAAAGCGAACAAATTCGCAAATCATTTGCTGAAGACAAACAAATGATAACGCCAAGCAACGTGGTAAGGCACGAACTGATAGGCTTGCACGCCAAAGTGGTGCAAGCCAGGAACATTGCGAACTCAAAACTCGCAGGAAAAATAGTGAACGAGACGTACAAGACTCTCGTGATTGACACTCGCACAGGTGAAAAACGCCTGTTCAAGGACCAAGTAGTATTGCAGCTTGAACTGCCCGACAAGAAAAAAGTAGAAGTTGACGGGCAGTTGCTTGTTGCAAGGCCTTGGGATCGCATAAAAAAGAAACTGCAGAAGTGATAAAATGGAAAAAGAAGAAACATCGCGGAAGCGTTCCGCGGAGCCGACTTCGTCGGAGAAAACAACAGTGAAAGAAGTCAAGGCTAGCTCTGAAACTCATGCAAAATCAGAAAGCAAAGTGCACAAGACAGAACAATGCGCAGATAGCAAATGCGCCATCCATGGAAATGTTGAAACAAGGGGGCGCGTGTTCGAAGGCGTTGTCGTTTCAGACAAAATGCAGAAAACAATAACATTGGAGTGGCCTAGGCTTAACTTTTTGCAGAAATATGAAAGATATGAAAAAAGGCGCTCAAAAATTCATGCCCACAATCCACCATGCATGTCTGCCAAGACAGGCGATAAAGTAAGAGTTGCAGAATGCAGGCCATTGGCAAAGACAGTCAGCTTTGTCGTAATTGAGGTGCTAAAATGAAATCAGTCAAATCTAGAATAAGCAGGGGACTGCCAATAGGCGCACAGCTTGTCTGCTGTGACAATTCAGGCGCAAAGATAGTTGAAATAATTGCAGTCATGCACTTCAAAGCCAGGACAAACAAGCTCGGCTGCGGAGGAATTGGCGAATTAATCAGCGTCGCTGTAAAAGCAGGCAAGCAGGACATGATGCACAAGGTCGCGCCGGCAATAATTGTAAGGCAGAAAAAAGAATTCACAAGGCCAGACGGCACGAAAGTAAAATTCGAAGACAATGCAGCAGTCATACTCAAAGACATAAAATTGGGAACGCCGAAAGGCACTTTGATAAAAGGCCCAATTGCAAAAGAAGTAGCAATAAGATGGACGGCGGTAGCTAAACTAGCTACCATGATACTATAATGGCACAACTAATGCAAGACCAAGCACCGGAATCTGATTTAGATAGGTTGCTTGATGAGGCAGGCAGAACGCGGGATTTCATACTAGCTGCAAGCAATTTCTATGCGAGCATAGCAAATGAATTAATAGAAACCAATGCAATGCAATTCGCGATAATAAGACGACAAGGGGATGGCAGTATTGCATTGCAAATCATCGTACCTACAAGAGCGGACGCAATAAAATATATTGGTGCAGACACTTACATAAAAGTAATTGGACAATAAAATGAAAGAATGGAGCAAACACTGGATAAGTTCGAAACTGCCTAAGAAGCAGCGCAAATACAGGCATAACGCTCCTCTGCACATAAGACATAAGATGATGTCAGCACACTTGTCTGAAGAACTGCGGAAAAAATACAGTACGCGTGCTCTGCCTGTAAGAAAAGGCGACAAGGTAAAAATCATGAGGGGGCAGTTCCGCGGAGTAATAGGCGAAATCGAAAGAGTAAGCCTCCGCCAAATGAAAGTCATAGTCAAAGGCGCGGAATTTAAGGCAAAGGCCGGCGCAGCACCGAGAAAATATCCTCTGGATGCATCAAACCTGATGATGATCACACCAAACATGGACGACAAAATGAGGGTAGAATCGCTTGGCAAAGGTTTAGAAACGCCTGCCAAAGCATCTGCAGGAAAGAAGTAAAATGGCGCGAATGAACCACCTATCAAGATTGGCAGCACCAAGCACTTGGCCTATAAAGAGAAAGGGAATCAAGTGGGTAGCGAGGCTATCCCCAGGTACGCACGATACTGCCAGCTCAATGCCTCTCATCACATGGCTCAAGGAATACATGAGCGTAATAGCAACAACAAGAGAAGCAAAAGCAATACTCAATGCAGGCCATGTAAAAGTAAACGACCGCGTTGTAAAGGAAGTAAATTTCCCAATCGGCTTATTTGATATAATAACAATAGAATCACTTGGAAAATTCTACAGAGTCCTAGTTGACCAGAACGGAAAGCTGAGGCTTGCAGAAATAACAAAGAGCGAATCAAAAACTCTTCCTCTGAAAATAACTGAAAAAACAATGCTCAAAAAGGGAAAAGTCCAGCTCGGCTTCAACAACGGCTGGACAATCATGGGCAAGGATGGCTTCAAAGTCGGCGACTGCATAATGTATGATGTCGAAACAAAGAAAATAAAATCACATTTCAAGCCGGAGCACGGCGTAACAGTTTATGTTTTGTCAGGAGAGCATGCCAACCAAACTGCAAAGCTTGACAAGGTAAAATTCGAAGGACAGCTGAGAAAGAGAAAACTTGTCATACTCTCGCAGAAATCAGGAAATTTCGAGACATCTGCAGACAAGATATTCATACTGGGCAAGGGGGAGCCTGAAATCAGCCTGAAATGAGCGAAACAAAAAAAACTGCTGGCATGAACAAGGAAGCAAATAAAATGCGAAAAATAAAGCTTGAGAAAATCACACTTAATATGGGCGGAGGCACAGAAGCAGAGGGCGTTGAAAAAGCTGTGACTCTGCTTGCAAAAATCAGCGGAGGCAAGCCAGTAAAGACAAAAGCTACCCGCAGAATCCCGGCATGGAAAGTAAGGCCCGACCTGCCTGTCGGTGCAATGGTTACGGTCAGAGGAAAAAAAGCGCTGGAAATGCTCCGGGGACTGCTCAAGGCAGTTGAAAACAAAGTCAAGAAAACAAGCTTCACGAAGAATGGATTTTCATTCGGCGTGAAAGAATATATTGAAATCCCTGGAATAAAATACGATCCTAAATTAGGAATACTCGGGCTGGAAGTTGCAGTAAGCCTCCAGCGCGCAGGCTTCAGAGTAAAAAGGCGGAAGCTGTTCGCAACCCGCATTCATCACGCTCATGAAATATCCGGAGAAGATGCCTGGAAATGGGCAGTCGAAACTTTCGGAATAACAGACAAAGAGGAAGACTAAAATGATAAATCAAAACTTCATACGTATTGTTGGTTTTGCTAATCACTTTTCTCACCAGAGGTTCGAAAAATGAAACGTCCGGCATCGGAAAAAATCAATGTAAGCAAAACACGCAGAGCCAGATTCCT
>JBBTAR010000080.1:0-4150 GCA_038044065.1 Nanobdellota archaeon | reverse complement strand
TTTATGATTATTTATCAAAATCTGTAATCTCGACTTTTTCCAAAAAATCAAAAAACATTTTCAAAAACAATTACATTAAATCTGCCAGCGTTTCAATAGCCACTATTAATGCCGCGAATTCTGCCTGCATCCGGTGCTTTTTGGAGAGCAGGCCTGCCTCTTCTCTCACTTCTTCAAGGAAGAAGCCCACTTCTCTCTTTAGGTTGGCCAAGTCCAGCGAGCCATCAATTTCAATGGCCAGCTTGTGGTAATGCTCCACTTGGCTCAACAAGTGCATGAAAAGCGAGGCGCCTCCTGCCTTTTTTACTGGAAAGAATGCTATTTCTTTTTCCAGTTTTTCAATTCTTTCCTGGAGTTTTCCCAAGTTTCTTCGGATTTTTGCCTTTTCAAACATTTTAATTAACGATTAGATTATTTAATCTCCTTTATTTGATAGTAAACTGTTTTTCCATCCTGTTCTTTTTCCAACAAACCCATGTCAAATAATTTATTTAATTTCAAGGATGCATTTGACCTTGAGATCTCCAGCTCGTCGGAAATCTCGTTTGCAGTGATGCGATTCTGGGCTAAGTCCAGAATTTTCTGCTCCTGCGATGCCAATTCAGCCTTGATGCCGTCCTGTTTTGCGAGGCCTGCTTTATCGACTTTTGCGTTCAAAACATCAAGCTTTCCATCAATTTGTTCAAGCAGATTGTATAAATCCCGGAGTAATTGCTCATTTATAATTTTGGCCTGTGTCAAAGGGTGTTGTGTGAGCTTGTCCAGCTCGGTTTTCCAGTCAGCCAAAGCTAATTGATCTGCTGATTTTTTAGGAGTTTTCTTTCTCTCCGAAGCGCTTGCGCGAGGCGCAGCTGAACCGCGTTCAGATTGCGCTTTCTTGGCTAGCACTGTTTGTGCCTGCTCTTTCTTGAATATCTTTGAAATCGACTCCAGTAGCCCCATTTTACTTATGTGTTTAACAGCTTAAACACGTTTAAACACCTTAAACAACGTGTCAGTAGCATGCGTTTTTGTGTTTAACATTAGTATTGCTTATATATAAATTTTGCGCTCGAAAGTGAGATAAAAATAACTGAAAATTTCTTGGAAACCTGGCAAAAATTTCTAAATTTTTTCTGAAACGAGATAAAATTAGGTCTGGGTTTTTACTGGAAAATCACGCCTCAGATTTATCAAAAAAACCGCCAAAAGCCAGGCGAAAAACAAGCCTAAAGGTGAGCAATTTAAGGCCAGAGTTTGGCCCAAAAGATCCCTGGATCCCTGCGAAGAGGAGAGGAAAAGATAGGGATGGCGGGGCGAGGCAAAATTATCTCTAAACATAACGTTGCAATATGCTCAAATAAGCCTCAAAACCTAAAAAGTGAGAGTTTCCAGAGCAAAACTAACAGCCAAGATTCTAACTGCTGGAAAACCGCATAATTACTAGTCATTTTTCACTATTGTAAATTAGCCAAATATAGAAAAAGTGAGAGTTGCAATCATATTTTAGCACTTGGCGCGGCTTTGGCTAATTTGCCATGCGCATTTGAAACTGCCCGCTCTAACTCAGACAAGTAAGCTATCCTGATCGCACTAGTGTGTGGCGGGGCAGGCATTGGCATGCGGAGCCTAATTTCTGCATAAAGTGAGGGGTCTTCTGGGCGCGTAATCAGCAGATATGTTACTTCCTCGCCAAAAAATCTGAAAAGGTGCCGGCTATCTTGCACACTTGCGTTTCGGGCTGTAATCTGCGCAAATGGGACTTATTTAGCAAGTAATCAAATCGGTCTGTTAGGCTAACTGTAAGGCAGGCATAGGATTTAGTTCCAATAGCAACAGCTCTAATCAGCTCATTTAATTGATCTTTACGCACTGGCGGTTTGAATTCCATAAGTTTCGCCTTACCTAAGATTTATTAAGGATTTCTAATACTTCTTTTTATGGGTCAGTGGTCTAGCGGTACGCGCTCGAAGCAAGCTTTGGCTGGCCAAGCTGAACAAAGTTCAGCTGGATCCAGCGAAATAAAAATTTCGCTTGGTTTCGTGTGCGCACAAAATGACGTCGCCCTTACAGTACAGCCAGCATAAAGGTTGTATTAGAAAGGCGGAGGCCGTAGGTTCGATTTGGGGTGAAGCTAAGCTTTCACTTGCGAAAGTCCTACCTGGCCCATTTTTATTAAAATCCATAAAATTATTTTCTAAATTTCAAAATCAAAAATAGCGTTATGTAAACACCAATCACGCTTATTGCGTTCACTATTATGAGCGGCCAGCTCTTAATCGCAATGCCATATATTAGCCACAAAGTAAGCCCAATGGAAAACACAGAAAACATTGCAAGTGATAGGTCTTTTACGGACTTGGTTTTTAAAATCTTAGCAATTTGGAAAAAATAACTCAGAGCCATTGCACTGCCTATTATTGTTGTTATGGTTGCCAGCGCATTGATATAATTTACCATGATGTTGCTTAGTAATGCTTATTTAAAAATCTGCCCTGTCTCTTCTGACCAGAATAATAAATCTAATTCTGCCATAGGAATCCTGACTTTCTGTGAAAACTTCCTTACTCTTTCTTCTAATTCAAGGTAAACCTGCTTACTTAGGACTTTTGGAATAATTGGAATAACTCCGTGCTTTTTCAGGTTTTTCAGGATGTGTCTGTCCAGGATTGCCAAGTCATTTCCGAAGCCGATATTCCTTAAGAAGTGCGAAGCTTCTTTCATACCTATGCCTATTATATTTTCAGCCAGCCAGTTCCTCAGGCCGACAATATCCTCTATGTTTAGCTTGCCTCTGATTTTCAGCTGTCCGCTAGATGAGAAATAACGATATGCCTCTGCTATATACCTTGCTTTGTTATTGCCGAACCTCACACCAGAACGCGACAGGTGCTCTGCTATTGCACTTGTGTTGCTCGAGCAGAGAACATTTGCGTCAATAAGCCGCCTAATAGCGAGATCTGCTGAAGTCGCCTTGGACTGGGGCGTGCAAAGGCAGAAAGCCAATTCTGCAAAAAGCTTCTGCTCGTCTCCTGTTTCCCACACCTTTGAAAAATCCTTCAATCTATTTTTAATATCATCTTTTTTTGACAAGTACAATAATTGAAGCTCTGACATGGTTTTGTATAAACAGCATGAGTTTTAAGATTTTGTGTTTAGAAGGCTATATGCTGAATAGTTCTTTCGCGTTCTTATTTGTAATATTAATCACTTCGCTTCTTGTGATATTCTTGATTGATGCTATTTTTCTTACGACAGAAGCAATATTGGCAGGCTCGTTCCGCTCACCTCTTTTTGGGGCGCAGACAGGCGAGTCTGTTTCCAAAACAAAGCAATTTATCGGCAAGGCCTTGGCTAATTCAGCTTTCTGCCTGCTGTAAAAAACCCCGGTGCCGATTGCAAGCTTGTAGCCGAGCTGGACTGCTTCCTCTGCTTCTTTTACTGTTCCGTCGAAGCCATGCATCAGGACTTTTTTTGCTTTCTCCTCTTTCAGAACTCTAATTGTATCTCTTACTGCCCTGCGCGAATGGACATTAAGCGGAATGCCTATTTCATTTGCCAATTTTATAAATTTCCTGAAAACTTCTATTTGTTTTTTTCTTGCTTCCATAATATCAAAGCCTTTCGGCTCGAGCAATTTGAATGACGGGCTTGCCAGGGCAAACTGTTCTGCCTTGAGCCAGTCCAAGCCGCATTCTCCGATGCAGGCCAACCCCTTTTGCTTTCGTATGAATTCGATTTCTTTATCAATCTCTTCATTTGCTAGTTTGTGGACTCTGTCTGGATGGATGGCCAGCCCAGGGAACAAAAAGCTAGAATATCTTTTGCAGAGTGCAAGGACTTTCCTATTTGACTCTGCATCTTCTCCGACTACAATAATTTTTGAGACGAGCCTGCCTGCCCTTTCGAGGACTTTATCCAAATCCAGCTCAAAAGACTTGTCGTACAGATGCGTGTGGCAATCGATTGGTTTCATATTAACTGCCTTCGACCAGGATTGAACTGGCGACCCCTCGTTCTTTCGTCACGGAAATCTTTGCGGGATTCCAAGCAAAAGCAAAGCTTTTGCTGGCGCCAGAAAACACCTTGTGTTTTCTTGGTTAATCCCGCCTTTTCTTTCTTTAGATGCCCGGGAGCGTTTCTTTCTTTTTAAAGAAAGAAAAGCTGCCGT
>JBBTAR010000079.1:4612-5737 GCA_038044065.1 Nanobdellota archaeon | reverse complement strand
AGTAAAATGCGCCTTTCTTTAGGCGATGGGAGCTGAATTTTTATCACATCTTTGCCGTCCTCAGAAACCAGAGCTATGTCTGTTGCCTGCATTGGCATTAGGAAGTTTTTGGTTAATTCGACTGGATTTTCAGCATGCCCGAGAATCTTCACTTTCTTGTGCAGGCTGTTCTCAAGGGCTTTCTTATTCATTCCGCCTTTTCCGACAGCCAGCCCTGTTTCTTTCGGCTCTGTTGTAAACACAAGCGTACCATTGACTTCAAAGCAGTCCCTGCAGGATACTCTTGTGGCCTGCTTGAAATACGCCATCAATCTTAAAGTTTCAGAATCGAAAGTTATAACCATTATAATTTCTCTTTTATGCCGACAATTGTAACATTGAAAGGCTTTTTCATCTGGGCTGCCAGCTCGTCTGCAGCAATTTCTATTTTTGAGACAGTTGCGCCAGCCATTTTTGCAACGCGGTTCAGCTCTGAAAGCTTGCCATCCGGGCAGTTCTGCGCAACAAAAACTTCTTTTATCTGCCTGAGTTTCAGCGCCTTCAGGACTTCTTTCTCGCCGATTATGATGTTTTCCTTTGCCTTTATTATTTTTTCAACGCTCATGTTTCACTCTCTGCTTCTATTTCGGCGGCGCCTTTGGCTTTCTTTGGCGCCTTTGCCTTTTCGCCTTTCATCTTTACGATAAGGTCTGGCAGGCCTGTTCCGACAAATATCGGCTGGTTTATCATGATGTTTTCAACTACTGATGTCAGCTTGTCTACTTCGCCAATTATTGCGGCATCAACTAAGTGCTTTAAAGGTATTTCGAAAGATGCCCTTGCAAGCACTGAGCTTTTCTGTGATGTAATTCCATGCCTTGTTATGCTTTCTGGTGTTCCTGTCTGGCACATCAAATCGCCAATCAAGTCTACGTGCCTTGAATCTACTGGCATGCCCTGCTCAGTCAGGACTTTTTCTATTTCGCGGATTATTATATTCCTCGCAGCCTCGATTCCGAGAATATCTGCAACTTCATAAATATTATTTGTTATTGTTCTTGTCTCGTCAACTTCATCTATCTGCAGGACGCTCTTCAGGTTTGAACCGAATGTCTGGACGGCATGCTCTCCATCTCTTTCAACTAC
>JBBTAR010000079.1:0-4512 GCA_038044065.1 Nanobdellota archaeon | reverse complement strand
TAAATCATCATGAATGGAGTTTTTGGCTCTTTTCTCAGGTCGAGGACTTCGATAATTCTTGGCAGGCCCAAGGTAACATTAAGCTCTGCGATTCCGATGAATGAGTGTGTTCTCATAGTCATCTGCGTGCCTGGCTCTCCAAGGGACTGCGCTGCAATTATTCCGACAGATTCGCCCGGAGTAATTTGCATGTCTTCGTACTTTTTACTCATATCTGCCATGAGCTTTTCTTTCTGCGCAGATGTAAGCTTGTGCTCTTTGGCAAATCGTTCTATGTCGCTGAGAGTTTTTTCTGGCAGGCTTGCCTTCAGCCAGCTGTCCTCAAGATCACTTTGATTTTCCTTTGCCATAGATTTTTACTTCTCCCTCGTCTGATTTTGAAACATCTATATTATCCTCGCCGTATGAGAACTGGACTATCTTGTGCCCTGAGTCTCTTACTGTGCCATCGTAATTTACTCTCAAATCCTGCAGTGCGTTAATCAGCCTTCTCTGCATATAACCTGATTTAGGCGTTCTCATAGCAGTATCCATGGCAGAATCTCTTCCGACAATTGAATTAAAGAACATCTCGATAGGATCCATGCCTTCGCCATATCCGTGCGTGATAAATCCTCTAGCCTTCGGGCTTACATCGCCTTTTGCAAAGTGAGGAAGTACCCTTTTATCATAGCCTTTGTGGATTCGCTTGCCTCTGAGTGCCTGCTGTCCTACGAACGCAGAAATCTGCGATAAGTTCAGCATGCCTGCCTGGCCTACTCTTGTAAGCAATACGATGTTATTGTCACCCTTGGCTTCTCTTTCGACAATTTCTCCGATTGGGCGCCTTAATTTATTCAGGGCGCTCAAGATTTGGGCTTCTCTTGTTTCTTTTTCTGTCTTGCCGGGTATTGGAAGTATCTTTCCTTCTTTGTACTGGTTGATTATTTTTCTTGTTTCCTTAATTCCATCTATGATTATTTCTTTTATTTTGTCTTTTGCCTTTGCGCTCAAATCTAAATCAGACATTGACATAGTATATGGGTATCTTCGCACAACTGCAAGCCCCAGAAGGTTCAGCTGGTTCATGAAATCTGTTGCGATTTTCGGGCTGTATGAAGTAAATATGTAGTGTATTAGCATTCCTTCTTCTGCGCCGACATGTGTTTTTGTAATTGTTCCGCTTGTTAATATTCCATCTTCAACCTTCATATCTTCATGCTCGTAATTCAGCCCTTTCGGCAGGAACATTGAGAAAATATCTTTTCCGCTGTAAACGTCCTTGTCGCCCTTTGCAGATTTCGCTGGTAGCTGGTTAATTCCGCAGGCCAGCAGGAATTCTGAAGTGTCTTCTTTGCCAAATACTGCGCCTTCTTTTGTCAAGTTGTAAAGCCCAACAAGCACATCTTCGCGCTCACCGACTACACTCAGGCCATATCTTGGAGTAACTATCTGCGTATCTAAAAGCATCAGGTGTTCTGCTTCTGCAATTGCTTCTTCTGTCTGCGGTATATGCAGGTTCATTTCATCGCCGTCAAAGTCTGCATTATAAGGAACAATAACTGCCGGGTGTATTCTCAAGGTTTTGCTTGGCAGGACTTTAACTCTGTGCGCCATCAGGGACATTCTATGGAGGGACGGCTGTCTGTTAAAAAGCGCAATATCGCCGTTGATTATGTTTCTCTCGACAATCCATCCAGGCGCCAATTCTGTAAGTATCTGCTCTTTTGTGTCTTCTGTGATTTTCTTTCTCTTGCCTTCAAGCGTAATTACATACCCTGCGCCGGGGTAAATATTGCCGTTCTTTATGAAATTTTTAAGCAAGTTAATATTCCATTCAGTTACTCTTTCTGGAATTGTGAGTTCCTTTGCGATTGCACCCGGAACGCCGACTTCATCAACACTCATGAATGGATCCGGCGTTATAACCGAACGCGCGCAAAAGTTGACTCTCTTGCCTGCCAGATTGTACCTGATTCTACCTTCCTTTCCTTTCAGCCTCTGCGCCAATGTTTTCAGTGGCCTGTTTGTCTTGTGCCTGGCTGGCGGAACCTGTGCAACAGAATTGTCAAAGTAAGTTGTTATGTGGTACTGGAGCAAGTCCCAGAGGTCTTCAACTATGATTTCCGGAGCCCCAGCCGCTATATTTTCCATTAATCTCTGGTTGACTCTTACTATATCTGAAAGCTTGTGCGTCAGGTCGTCCTCTGATCTTTCCCCCGTGACTAATGTGATTGACGGCCTTGTCGTTATTGGAGGAACCAACAGCATTGTAAGCACATGCCATTCAGGCCTTGCACATTGAGGGTCTATGCCAATAACCTGCAGGTCTTCGTCTGGTATTTTTTCCAGCCGTTCTCTGAGTTCGCCGGGCCAGAGCCTTCTTTCACCTTCATGGAAAGTTGTCGGCTTTTCAATTACTAACTCTGGTATGTTTGAACCGCAGTAATGGCACTTGTGGTTCTTTTTCAGAAGCGAGAAAATGCTTTTCTGTATGATGTGCATTGCATCAACATTATTTTCCTTGCGCGCCTGGTCTATTCTAGCCTTCCACGCTTCTGCTTTTTCAGGCGCCATCAAAATTCTTCCGCAATTGAAGCAGAAGCTTCTGATTAGGTCATAAATTAAATTAGCGTACATTATGTGGACTACTGGCTTGGCCAGCTGTATGTAGCCGAAATGTCCTGGGCATGAGCGCATTCTTCCGCCGCAGGTTTTGCATCTCAGGCCTGGATCTATGACTCCCATTGCCAAGTCCATGAGCCCTTTTTCTACTGGATAGCCATCTGCATCATATAGTTCTGGAGAAACTACGTTAGCAGCAGCTAGCTTCTTTATCCATGCCGGCGATGTTACGCCAAAGCTTATCTTGTCAATCTTTTTTGTGATTATTTCATCCATATCAATATTTATCCTTCAATATTAATTTCGGCCTTAGGTGCATACTTTTTAATTCATCAATGAACAGCTTGAATGCATATGACATTTCTATCGGCGAGAGATTTGTTTTTTCTCCGCACAGGCAGTATGCCTTATTTTTGTAGGAATCATAAATTGCGATGTTTCCGCATTTTTCGCAGATCCAGACAACTTCCCGGTCAGAATCAAATCTTTCTTTGAGCAAAAGTGCAGCGCCATGCGCAACAAGGCAGTCCTTTTCCATTTCTCCGAGCCTTAGCCCGCCTTCCTTTGCCTTTCCTTCTGTCGGCTGTCTTGTCAGGAGCGCAACTGGGCCTCTTGTTCTTGACTGCATCTTGTCTGCAACCTGGTATTTTAATCGCATATAGTAGATGTTTCCAACGAAAATTCTTGCAGAATACTGCTTGCCTGTCTTGCCATCATACATTATCTCTGTGCCATCTTCGCTAAAACCAAGTTCCTCTAGCTGAGTTCGTATGTCCGCAACGCTTTCGCTCTGGAATAATGTGCCGTCAATAGCCCTTCCTGCAAGCCCGCCGACTTTGCCGGCAAGCATTTCTATCATGTGGCCTACTGTCATTCTCTTTGGCAGGCCGTTCGGGCTGAATAATATATCTGGAACAATTCCAGATGCGCTGAAAGGCATGTCTTCTGGGTCTACTATGTGCCCAATAACTCCTTTCTGGCCGTATCTTGAAGAAAATTTATCTCCGATTTCTGGCGAACGGCTGTCCCTTACTTCAACTTTTATCAAAGTATCGCCATCCTCGTTTTCAGTAACTAGAACTTTTGAAACAACTCCTTTTTCGCTGTATCTTACTCTTACCGAAGTGTCTTTTCTTACATTTGCAGCTGTGCTAAATGCTTCGAGCTTTCCCAAAAATCTTGGCGGTGATGTTCTTCCGACTAATGCATCTCCGCCGGAAACTTCTGCTTCTGGATAAATTATGCCGTCTTCATTGAGAAGCGCGTAATCGTGCTCGAGTGTGTAGCCCTGCACATCTTTTGGCGGTATGATTATTTCATCAACCTGCCCGCCAGGGTATCTTAATTTTTCAACAACATAAGGCCTGTAATAAGTAGATCTGCCGAATCCTCTTTCGAGAGATGCGCGGTTGATTACAAGAGCATCAGCCATGTTGTATCCTTCATAATTAATCACAGCAACAACTACATTCTGGCCTGCAGACAAGTCTTCTCCAAAAACTTCCTGCATGAAACTTTTTGCAATTGGTTTCTGCGGATAATGCAAAAGATTTATCGAAGTGTCTGTCCTCAGCAAAAAGTTTGAAGCATAGCATCCAAGGGCCTGCTTCTGCCCTTTCTGCCCCCTATATAGCTTTGAAACTTGGTTGTAGTTTGCAAAAGGAACCATTGCAGTGCTTACGCCATAGATTGCAATTGGGTCAATTTCTAAATGAGTGTGTTTTGGAGTTATGTCTGCCTCGCGCATTGCAATATATGTATCTTCTTCTTCAGACGCATCGAGGTATTCAATAACGCCCTGTTTAACTAAATCACTCCACTTTAATTCGTTGTTTTTTAATTTCTGGACTAATTCCGGCGTAAGTGCTGATTTGCCGTCCTTCAGAACTACGAGGGGCCTTCTTACTC
>JBBTAR010000078.1:0-10265 GCA_038044065.1 Nanobdellota archaeon | reverse complement strand
TGAAAACTGGATTTTTCAGCGACATGTTTACGTCAGCTCCGCGTGTTGTAAGTATGACTGTCTTTCTGAAAAAGAATTTTGCAAAAACAGCCACCATGCCAGCCAAAGCCCACTGTGCAAATATGACATCATAGTTTTTCATCTCACGTATTAGTTTGAAAAACATACTTAGAAGAAAAAAAGGCAACTGGACGTATGCGAGTATGTTTTTTTCCATATTCGCTGCCATGCCTCCGCCTTCTGTAAGCGTCTGGAATTTTTTGGGAAAATAAGTAAAACGCTTTACTTTGACATTGCCAAAATTTTCTTGGGAATTCCTGCTGATTTTATATCTTGGGCAGATAACTGTAACATCCGCGACCTTAGACATAGCCTTAGCCAGCTCTGCAATAAACGGGCTCTGAAAATGCCCTTCGTAAGCAGGAAAAGATGTCGTTAGTATGCATGCTCGCATGAAACTACGAAAAAGATAAAAGTTTAAAGGGTTGCGTTAGCTGAAATCAGACTATGTCTTCTTCAGCTACAACAACAAAGTCACCGGATGCCATTACTGAGCTGAAAGGTATCAGCATGTCGCCGTCCTTTGATTTTTCAAGCTCAAGGCCAAGTGCATATGCTGTCGGCTGGTTTAGAACCAAGTAAATTAATTCGCCTGTCCTGATTTCAAACATCAAGTCACCGACAAGCCCGAATTTCTTGCCAGATTTTGATACTACGATTTTTCCAACCAATTGCCGTGAATATTTTTTTTCGTCTGCCATGTCTTTCCTGGGCTTTAGCCCCTCTCTGATGGCAATAGCCCTTTTTGCTTAAATAAATACTTTTCTATACATTTTTAAACAATTACCTAACCTTGATTTCCTTCATTAGGCAGTCTATTTGTAAGTGTATTTTGGCTATCCCGGGGTTTGCGTCAATATAATGCTCTGCGTTTGCAATTAAATCTCCCACTCCGAGCCTTAATTCCTCTCTATCGCGCATCCGAAACTCTACTTTTGACAATGCTCCGAATCTTGCGCGCTTAGTCTGCCTCTCAAGCCTGATATCTGGCCTGGCCAGCACAGCCACAATGTGAAAATGGTATTGATACTTGTCTTTGAAAGCCCGCGCTTCTTCTGTTGTTCTGAGCCCGTCGATAATGATTGTTTTGGCATTTGAGGCTGAAATCTGCTTTTCAACCCAACGAATTAGCGGAATGTCGCCGTATTCCGCCCAGACATACAAAGAAGCCATTTCGCTTGTCTCTTCGTCAGGTACGACTCCCCTTGCTTTCAAAAAACCCCAAATAAAATCATGCGTTTTTACATGTAGGGCTTTGCTTTTCTCCGCAATGTATTCCGCAACGCTTGTCTTGCCCGAGGCAGGCATGCCAACCAATCCAATAATTGTCTTTGTGGCCATGGCTTCATTTTATTTTCCCATAATTTAAGCCTTTCTAGACACCCAAAACAGATCTGCCAAAATAATACAGCCCTTTTCCTAGGAAAATCCCGCCAATCAGATGCGAATTGCTAACTATGTTTCCTGCTAGGAGGAGAAGGCATGCCCCTGCAACCAAGTCCAGCGCACCAGGCCATTCAAAAAAATAGCCTGCTGAAAACGAGCATAGTATTGAATAAGCTCCTTTGGCTAAAATAACTAGCGCCAACGCCCATATTATTCCGGAAATTATTTTGAAAACAGCAGGACTGAAAATGGCAGAGCCTGCCAGAACATCCAGAATGCTGAATATTATGAATAGCATGCCATCAAGCAGAAAAAAACATTTAAAACACTTTTGCTTTGCTGGAAAGTTGAGCTGAAATATGTATTCAAGCAAACCAATATTTATTTACTGTGGAAATTTTAGATTTTCATGAAAGACCGGACATTGATAAAGATTTCTCTCGCCTGGGCTGTTGCTGGAATATTTATTTTAATTTTAACTGCCAGCCTGTTGGCACCCCTGCCGATAAAACTCTCTGAGTTGGAGCAAAATGTTGGAAAAACAGTTCTAATCCAAGGCGAAATTACAAAAATATCCATAACAACTGCAACTACTTTTATCGACTTGCAGGAAAATGAAACTACTGCGTCTGTTGTTTTGTTCGGCAGGCCAGCAAAACCTCTGCAGGAAGGCGATATTGTAGCTGCAAAAGGAAAAGTTTCGGAATACAAAGATACTATGGAATTGGTTGCCAGCGAAGTTTACTGCGTAAAATGCTAGATATAATTCTTGCTCTGCTGTTTGGAATTCTCTGCGGAATTATTACTGGAATTACGCCAGGGCTCCATGTAAACACAGTTGCCGCTTTGCTTTTGGCAGGCCTGCCCCTGCTCACCGCGCACTTTTCTCTTCTTGCGCTTGGGGTATTTTTAATTGCGATGCTGATTTCACACAGTTTTCATGACTACATCCCTTCTATTTTTCTCGGAGCGCCTGATGAAGGAGAGACTGCTCTTGCAGTTTTGCCCGGGCACAAGATGCTGATGCGCGGCGAAGGATACAAAGCGCTGAAACTCACAGTGGCTGGCGGAATCGGCGCGTACTTGATTGGATTGGTTTCTTTGCCCTTGTTCTTTTTATTTGTCAAACACGGATATTCTTATTTAGAATACTTTATTGTGCCAATTATTATTTCTTTAACTGTATTTTTTATTTTATCTGAAGCAAAATTGAAAAAGGTAGTTTGGGCTCTTGTCGTATTTTTGCTTTCGGGTATTTTAGGATTGCTGGCTTTGAATAATCTTCCTTTGAGAGAGCCTTTGTTTCCGCTATTAGCAGGGTTATTTGGCATTTCAGGACTGCTACTCAGCACGCAGAACACAAATACGATTCCTGTGCAGAAGTTTGAATCTGATTTTTATATTGGAAATATTTTGACTCATATTAAGGGCGTGGTCTGCTCTGCTTTGATGAATGTCTTGCCTGCACTTGGCTCTGCGCAGGCCACAATTCTTGCTCAGACTTTTTCTCGAAAACAATCAGGAGAGGAGTTTCTCACGATAACTGGCGGGATAAGCACTGTTTCAGTTTTATTTATCCTGACAACTTTATTTTTAATAAACAAGGCGCGTTCTGGTGTTATTGCAATCATGAAACAATTCCTGACGATTGGCGATTACGAATTTTTGGTTTTGATTGCAGCAAGCTTTGCTTCGGTTGGCTTTTCAGTATTTTTGGTAATGGTTTTGGGAAAGTATTTTGCAAATAAAATAGGCAAGATAAAATATCGCGAACTTTCCATTGGGATAATTTTATTTATCATTGCACTTGTTGGCCTGTTTTCAGGCTGGCTGGGCTGGCTCGTGCTTTCAGTGTCAACTGCAATCGGGCTGATTGCTCCAAAAGTCGGAATAAAAAGAATTCATGCAATGGGCTGTTTAGTTATTCCTGTGGTGGCTTATTTCTTATAATTATTCAATCTCCTTATCCCTATTAAAACAAAAATCATATGCTTCGCAGTACTTGCAAATCCAGCCGACTTCCCGTTTTGGAGGCAATTTCTTGGCCAGCGCGTTTGTTAATATCGCTGCCTTCCCCTCTAGCAAAGGCATGATATCGCGTTTGGGCACATCAAAAACCTTAATCTTTTGCAAGCTCAGGTAAATTACTTTGATTTTATTTATCTTTGCCTGCTGTTCTGGCGAAATCATTGAAAAATATCCCTGCGCCTGAAGAACGTGGTGGGACTGCGGTTCTGTTGGAATTGAAGTTGTTGTTTTGAATTCGTAAAGAGTATCCTCGTACATCGCGTCAATAAAACCAATTACATCAAAATTCGCAAACTCCCTCTTTACAAAAACCTCCTTCTCTGAATTTGTTAAAGTCCGTGTGATAAACTCATGTATTGCGTGCCCGCGTGAAAAAGTCCATAATTTATCTAAATCGAGAATCTCCTCTTCTGTCAAGCGATAGTAAACCTTGCGAAGGCATTCATCAACAAGGCTTCCAACACCATAGGCAGGCTTGGCCTTTGGAGTCCGTACTCTATCCCGCCCTGCCAGCAAAGAATGTAGAATTGGCTTAGGCAAAGCAAGAGTGCAATTCGGGCAAGCCTTAGCGTCCTCTACGCTGTGCAATGTGCCGTCAGTGCATTTCAATCTCATGCCAGAATTAGTCCGACTAAAACAAAGATTATATATTTATCTATGTTCCAAACCATGATTTTAATTCGATTTGTTTTGTCAAATCTCTCCCGAAAATTGATTCTATTCTTCTGCTTAGTAATTCCATTGTTTGCTGCATATATGGCGGGCAATATTTCGACAATTTCATAGATGCATCGAGGTATTTTTTAATCGTGCCTTCTGCAATAGTATAAACTAATTTTCCGCCCTTGCAGTCAAAACAGACTCCACTCAGAGGAATGCGCCTGTATTTTGCATTGCATGCCACGCATCTGTATTCCTGCCCTGTGAAATTTCTGAGGTTTCCCTTGATATCGCGGATAAAGTGCTTATCAATAACCAATCTTGCGACATGGTCAAATCTTACTCCGCGCAGTTTTAATGTCAAGTCCATCTGCCCTTCTAATTTTTCCAGCATTGTTGGAATTGATTTATAAGCAGAAACTAAAACCCCTTCATTCATATCAGAAACTTCATGCGTATATTTCAACCCTTCATACTGGGCGGGCTTGCCCAGCCTTGACTTTACTTGCTCTACGGGACTTTCCCATGGCCAGGCATATTTCTGTGTTGCTTCATAAAACTCAATAGGATACTGTCCTGCAACATCTATTCCGTGTGCTTCTGTATCCACTTCAGTCGGATCAAGGACAGTTGTCAGAACCAGCGGTGCATCCATTGTTTTTGCGCCTCTCCTGTCAGGCAGGAATTGCCTGCTGAAATTAAGGAAAGCATCAAGCGCCAAAATAATACATGTTTCATCACCATCAAAATTTCTTCTTTGGGCAGCATGCCAGTATGGGTGGGCAAAGCATCCCTGTGTTTTTGAAAAGCCAATCACCCTCCCGACAATTCCGCCGGAAGTATGAGGAGCCAGCCCTATGACAATATGTCCGAGCAGGTCTTCGCGCTTTTTCGCATTGTAGTATTTCGGCAGTCCATAAAACTTCTCAAGCAATTCATCAACGAAATTCGAAATCCTGATTAAAATAGCATCTGCAGGCTCGTCCCCAGAACCAGCAGAGCATGGAATGACAACATCCTGGGGGCGCATCTCGAAAATCTGGCTTTCATTTTCCATTGGCAGGCCGTCCTTGTCAAAAAGATATCCTAGTTTTTTAATCTGCTCGACAGTTACTCCGATTTCTGAAACCTTGAAATGTGTTCCGCCCAATTCAGTCATATCATATCTTATTGTGCCATCCTTGTTCACAGTTATGCCGTGCTTTGCCCGCAAAAGTGCTTTTGCAAAATCTTCGAGTATGTGGTCTTTGTTCCAAGTTCCTTTGACACCTTTGATTAATGTCGGAATCTGCTCCATTCCTACTTTTTTCATAGCAGCTGTTAAATAATGAGAAATGTTTACTTTTCTTCTCTCATATCCCTGCGTTTCAGTGTGGCACTTTTCATTTGTTGTTCTTTTCTTGCAGAGAGGGCAGAGGCGCATCTTGATTGTTTTGTTATTGCAGACTTCGCAGACAGGATAAATTGTTGTTGCCCTGCATGTTTCGCATTCAAAAATCGGGAAATCAGAAGTAATTGTTCCGCCAGCCTCAAGAACAGCCTGAAAGCTTCTTAGCCTGCCTCCTTCCTTGCCGACAGGAAACAAGCCGACAGGACTGCCTTTGAGTTTCCTAATTTTTGCTTTCTCTGGCCTGCCCATTCTTGATCCGATATAAGTGCCTGCCTTATCTCTTACTTTTACATTTGAAAATGAATTAATAAAGTCAATTGCAGACATTTCTGGCTGGGCTGGCGCGAACCGCGCAGCAGATGCGGTGTACTGCGAGAGAATATAATTCAAAATATCCATATCATCTTGGCTGAAAACTAATTTTCCATCCAAAACCTTGTGCGGGCAGCTAAGCTTTTCCAGAATTAGTTTTGCCTCCTTATCAAATTGTTTTTCGAGCTCTGGATTTCTGGCCAGCCATGCGAACAATGCGCATAATTCTGCTGGAATTACCTCTTTGAAAAAATAAGTATGCCTGGGGTGGAGTGGGATTTTTAATTTTTCAGACAGCTCGATTGCTTCTTTTGCAGATAGTTTCGGATTTTCAATTAATTTCTGCAGGGTTTCTTTTACATCTGCAGGCATTTCAGCAGAAGCTAGGGCTTTCCTTGCATCTTGTATCCACCATTCTTCAACATAGCCGGAAGGCACTAATCGCTGTCCATTTTCAGAAAAATCACCGAAACTTATCAAAATATCACCCAAAAATAAGATTTTTTCTATTTTATCGCTCAATTGCCTTGCTTCTTTTTCGGTTTCAAGCCTAATAACCGAGCCGTCCTTCAATTTCACAATCGGCGCTTCCAGGGTATCACAAGGAGTGAAAACAGTTGCTTTGCCTGGCCTTTCCGTTTTGATTTGTGTGCCTGTGGCTACATAACCTCCAAGAAGCTGCATTGTAAGCGGGCTGATTGCAGTAGATGCGAAGCCTGTCAATCTTGATCGGCCATATCTTAGCCTGAAGCCTCCTGGCTGAAGAGGATAGCTGAAGACAGGCCTACCTGCCACAAGGTCTCTCAAATATGAATCAATTGGCTTGATTTTTTCATCTGTTTTTGCGCCTGCAGAATGCAGCCTTGTTTTTAGTTCGATAAAATCTTTCATGAAATTCCAGCGCTCAAGCTCAAAATCCTTTCCCCATTTTGATAATTGCTTCCAGACTTTTTCTGCTTTCAAAGTTGGGCCTTCTGTAATAACCAGCGCCATCCCTCCGCGGATCATGTCAGTCTCAACTCGTTCCAGGTGCTTGCATTGCGAGACTTCGTATTTTTCCGTTGGATCGCCTGTTATTTCAATCCCGACATTTTTCATAAACAAAGTCAGCTCTTCTGGCCCCGGCACATACTGCCGGTGAGCAACTTTTGTGCAATAATCATCAATTTCAACAATATACCTCTTGACTTCCTCATCAGTGATGTCGTAATCATAAATAGGAAAAACTCTTCGCACGTAATCCGCAATAATTATTGAAACTGCCGAAGCAGTCCCGCCAGCACCTCTTATCGGGCCAGCAAAATACATTGCGAGATATTCCTTGCCGTCTTTTCTTTTTTTCAGCTTTATTTCAACTAAGCCTTCAAGGGGCGCTGAGACCACGCCAAGAGTTACATAGGCAAAGCCAACCCTTATTCCAACTTCAATAGCTTCACGCACGTCTTTGAATTTGCAGAATTTCTCCTGTGCAACATCCCGCGAAACAACCAAAGCAACTCTCCAGTCGCCGGGCCCGTGCTTTTTCTCCAAGTCTACTATTCTCTGCGCAACGCCAGAGCCTCTGAGCTGTGAAGCTACTGACGAAATAAGAGCCTCAACGCGCTGGGCTACTGTGCTGGCCAGCGGAATATCTACGACGCGTTCAGGATCATGGCCTTTTGCCCTTGCTTTTGTGGCAATCTCATAAATCGTATTTGTTTTTGCCTGAAGTTCATCAAAATACTTCTGAATAGTTTCTGAGCAGGCTGGCATTTCAAAACCTAACAGGATTTAGTTTAAGAATTATTGTGTGTTTGCGTAAATACCCATCGCAAAAACAGTGTTTTGTTTTAAAAACCTAACTGTTTTCTAGAGTAAATATATTAAAAACACCAACCGTAAGGTTTAAATAATAACAATATTGATATTGTATTGAAATGGTTAAGAAACGAGGAAGATTGCCAGGTTCTGCAATACGCGACAACATGGTTGAAATTTTGGCGGTAATTGGCCAAATTCATGGCTATGACTTGTACAAGCACTTCAGAAAAGTTTATGGCAATGCTTCCTTAAGATCAATTTACTATCACCTAAAGAAAGGCGTTGAGCTCGGCGTCTTCGAAAGCAAAGGAATAGAACGAATTGAAGGCAATTTCAGCTGGGGTTCTGGCGTCGAGAGAAAAGTTTTTGCCTTGGGGCCAAATGCAAAGCCAAAAGGCGATGAAAAGCTTAAGGATTTGAAGGCGTAGATTTAAGCCATATTTTAGTTATTTCAGTTGAATTATGAAAAAATGCGGCGCATTTTTCCATCCCTTGAATTTGCTCCTCTGTGGCAAATTCAAGTTATTTGAAATCCATATTTATTGGCTTCTTCTTTTGACTAAAGGTAGAAATCTTTTGTTTTCTAACCATAAGTAACTTCTTTTTCCGAAACCCTACTTATGACTTGTTTTATCTCTGGATTAAATTCTTTCAAAACTAAAATATCTCCAAACTTACATTCAAAGTCGGCCAGCCTTAGTTCAAAACTCTTTTAGCCATCCAGGATTGCCAAGATTGCTTGAAAATATTCTAGCCCGCACTTCCAAAGCAGATTTTTGATTTGCGCGGCACAGCTGAGCTTCGCTCAGCTTATGTTTTTCAAACTTCATGAAAACTTAGTAAAAAGTGCTCAAATAACTAGTTTTAGCCTCCTTTCTTGTAAAATATTCCATTCCTTTAAAACTTCCACACAATATATAATTCCATGCGTTGCAAATGCACTCATAGGAAATTCCTTATTGCAATAAAACCAGTCTCCCCTTGAGTTCATTTGGAAATACTAATTTAAATTGGTTGGGTGTTTGGCGCGATTTAAGTGCGTAATTGTTGTCATGCAGATCACATTCCAGCTCATTGTTTGGCAGAGGCGCGTTTGGCTTGCCTATGAATGATTGCCTGTGAATGAATTACCAAGCCAGCGCGGCAGAGAAAATCAGTTTCAGTATGTTATTTATTATGTTTATTATATTTATTATATATTTCATATAAATAATATAATATATATAAGTCATATTATAAACTTTCAATATAGCTTCAACTACCCCTTCATTTCATATGGAGTTCCAAGCAAACAGGTCTGAGTGTTTATTTTTTGATTTATAGTTCCAAATATGTGATAAAAAACAATAACTAACATTTATTTTATTTAATATGTCTAAAAACAAATTAAAAACTTTCCATGCGCAACAAAGGGCTCTGTCTAGAAAATAAAAATTTATATACTAGCGTTTCATTTGCATCTCTTGTTGCAATTAGAACGCATTTGTTGCGTGGAACTTTGCGAAATCAATCTCAAAATGTAATTTCGCTTTAACACACATCGCGCACTGCGCGAAGATTGCATGGAGGTGTAAATGGCTGGCCAAGCAGGACTAACAGACTTTTTTGAATCATTTCTGAAAAAAGAATCGATTTTTCTGGACAAAAAGGCACTTCAGCAGAATTATGCGCCGAAAGTAATTCCCCACAGGCAGAACCAAATAAATCAGCTCGCCGGAATTCTTGCACCCGCTCTTCGCAAGGAAAAACCATCAAACATGTTCTGCTACGGCAAAACAGGCACTGGCAAGACTGTTGTAACGCAGTATGTCTTGCAGAAACTGATTGAGTCTGCTGCAAGCAGGACTATTCCACTGAAAACAATCTATGTTAATTGCAAATTGAAGAAGATCGCAGACACAGAGTACCGAATTATTGCAGAGCTGGCTCGGGCACTAGGAAAGGCAATTCCTTCAACAGGCCTGCCTACAGACGAAGTCTACAACTTGTTCCTGACTGCAATTGATGAAACAGAGCAGACCATTATTTTCGTTTTGGATGAGATTGACAGGCTTGTTGACCGGGCTGGCGACGAAATCCTATATAATTTGACAAGAATTAACTCAAGCCTGAAGAAATCGCAGGTTTCTATTGTTGGAATTTCAAATGATACGCGGTTTTTGGACAACATAGATCCGCGGGTAAAATCTTCTCTTGGCGAGGAGGAAATCATATTTGCTCCATATAATGCAATGGAATTAAAAGAAATACTGGAAGAAAGGGCCAAGCTGGCATTCAAGACAGATATCCTTGCAGAAGGTGTTTTGGAAAAATGCTCTGCTTATGCTGCTAGAGAACATGGGGATGCAAGGCGGGCTATTGACTTGCTAAGGGTGGCGTCCGAACTTGCAGAAAGAGAAAATTCCAGCAGAATTACACCAGAACATATTGATAAGGCAGAAGATAGAATTGAAAAAGACAGGGTTTTGGAAATCGTAGCAGTCCAGCCAAAGCAATCACAGGCTGTTTTCATGGCAATCCTTGAAATGCCAGCTACATCTAATAAAATCGAAACTGGCGAGGTTTACGATAAATACAAAGAAATATGCGGTGTGGCTGGCTTTGGCCCGTTAACTCAGCGAAGGGTTTC
>JBBTAR010000077.1:0-6534 GCA_038044065.1 Nanobdellota archaeon | reverse complement strand
AAAGAATGGAATGATCAATACACTAGCAATGGAGGCCAATAAAAATGAAAACTACTATTAGCGGAATCGCAATTGTATTAATGCTGTTGCTGTCAACATTCAGTGGCGCAGTAGCATTAGCACCAACATACCAGGTGCCTGTTGCAACATACGACACTGCAAGCGCAAGATTAAATGTTGATTCAATAACAGTCAAAGATGCTTCTGGCAGTGAAGTAGCACGCGTCACAAGCACACAAGTGCGAAACTTAAATCAGTACACTTTCGTATTGCCAGCAGGCGAATACAAAGTAATTGCTGAAAAAGCAACTTACCGCCTTGCAGATGCAGATATCAAAGTTGAATTGGCAAACCTGCCAGTAATAAGTTTGAAATTAGCACCATTGCAAGCAACGCCTCCTCCAGCAAATGGCGGAACAGACAACACTGGCAACACAGGCACAACACCAACAGCATCAAATGGCATAAATATCAAAGACTTAGACTTTGAAGAAGATGCAAAGCCAAACGCAGATGTTGAATTCACAGTTGAATTAAAGAACTTGTGGGTTGGAACAGATGGCAAAGGCATAGATGCAAGGGAAGTCAATGTTAATCTAGTAATAAAAGGAATAGATGATGGCGAAGATGTTGAAGAAGACATCGAGTTCGGAATGATTGACTACAAAGATACAGAATCACAGACAGTTAAATTAACTGTCCCAGTAGTAGCTGAAGAAGGCAGGTACGATGTCGTAGCAAAAGTTACATGGGAAAACGGAGAAACACAAGTCTTCGAAGCACCTGAATTAAAGAAAGTACTGAATGTCGAAAGAGATGACAACGCAGTTGCAATAACTGATGTTGTATTCGAATCTGACACAGTACGAGTTGGAGACAATTCACAGGTTGCAGTAACTTTGGCAAACATCGGAAAGCACGATGAAGATGTCAAGATAAAATTAACTTCAAGCGCACTTGGATTGCAGGAAACAAGCCCAGAATTTGCATTAAGGGAAAGCAAGCAAACAACACAATACCTGCCATTCGAGCTGACAAAGGATGTCAAGTCTGGCAAGTACGCATTAACAATAACTGCTTACTTTGCAGATGGCCAGACAGTGTCTCAGACAGGCACGCTGGAAGTTGAAGCAAAGGCAAAGAGCCCTGTTGCACAGGCAGAGCCAGTAACTGTAACTGCTGTTTCAACAGTAGTTCAAGAAACAACTAACGCACAGGCACAGGCAACAGGCGTTGATACAAATATGGTTGCAGGTTTCATAGCAGCAATATTAATCTTGCTGGCAGTTGCAGCTGTTCTAGGAACATACGCGCAGCCAAAGCCAGTAATAATTGAAAAGAAAAGGAGTGGAAAATGATTAAGATGTTAAAAGCCTTAGCAGTAATATTAGCAGCACTATTAGTATTAAGCCCAATAGCAGCAAGCGATCTGCTTGTTTTCAGCAATACTGACTTAAGAGATGACAATGTTGCGCCTGGCGCAAAACTTGAAGTTGAATTCGACCTTGAAAACTCTGCAGCAAAAGACTACAAAGATGTTGTAGTTACAGCACAGATTGAAGGCAAGGACGACACAAAAGTCACAAAGGACTTCGGAACAATTGCAGGCGGAAGCGTTAGAGAAGGAAGAAAAATGACCGTGCAAGTTCCAGATGACTTGAAGGATGGCTCGTACAATGTCTTGCTGAAGGCAAAGGGCAAATTATTAGGCACAGGAACAAAGACAGCACAGGCAGAAATACCTTTCACAGTTGAACAGGAAGACTACTCAGCGTATGTTGATGAAGTCACGCTGTCCTCAGAAAAACCAATAGCAGGCACATCAGTTGATGTTGCAGTAAAATTAATCAACAATGGAAAGAACGACTTGGAAGACTTAAAGCTTACAGTTGAAGTTCCGGAAATACGCGCAAAGCAGTCCATCAGAATCCCAAGCATTGAACAGGACAATGAAAAATTAATTTACTTAACATTAGACATACCTGAAGATGCTTCAAGCGGAATTTACACACTAAAAGTGACAGCTTCAAACTCAGAGGCAAGTGCTTCATACGCACAAAACATCGAAGTAACAAAAGTTGCTCCAAGAGTTGTTGAAGCAAAAGATAAAGTTACGCCAACAACAGTGTCAATGCCAAGCATAAAGCAGGGCCAGGGAGCTGTTGTAAGCCTTGAAGTAACAAACAACCAAGATACAGCAAAAACCTACAGTGTTGTTCTTGGCGGAGTGGCTGACTGGACAACCTCAGCAAGAGTAGACCCAGAAACAGTAACTTTGGGCGCAGGCGACTCAAAGACAGTGCAGGTATATGTACTGCCTAAGGAAGCAGGCGACAGAAGCTTCACTCTGTATGTAAAAAGCGGAGCAGAATTAGTCTCAGCGGTGCAGGTTAATGTGAAAGTAGCTGCAACGCAGGCACCAGCAGTAACTGCGGGCCTGCCGAAAATCGATGCAAGCTGGCTATTCGCAGGCTTGGTATTGTTAGCAGCTATTGTTGCAGGCGTCTGGCTGTACAGAAAGGGAAACGGCGACCAGAAGAAGCTTAGCGGATCTGTTTACTACTAAATCTTGCGAGATTTAGCAGTTCCTCAAAATCTATGATTTTGAGTTATTATTAATTTATTTTTATAATTTTCTAATTTCTTCTGTAATATTATTGAGTTTCGAGTTTATTAGCATAATCGGCAGCAGAAAAATCAAACACCCGATTAATAATGCCCACAATAGCAAACCTAATTGTATTTTATCTATGAAATAGCTCCAAATAGTTGCAAATATTATTGCAATTCCAGCAGCAGTAACAATATTAAAATAACTTGAACCCGCCTTGTTAGGCGAGGAGCTGTAAAACCAAGCTGAGCAAAGCTCAGCTGGTCCAGAAAATCCGTCGTGGATTTTCTTGGAACCACGGGCTTTAGCCCGTGGATAGGCTCCGAGCGGCGGGTTCAAGGAACAATTGAAGCAAAGCTTCAATGTTCAACAAACCCATAGGGTTTGTTTGAATGGAAAATGCGCGCTTCATCCCGCGCCCCAAGGGGCGGGGTTTTCGCGCATTTTTCATAATTTAAATAAGTTTGATGCGCCAAATCTAATAAATTCTTTTGTTTTTCAAATTTCTGCCCGTGCATATTTTGTGGTGCTTCGGAATTATTTATTTGCATTGTATGCTGCCAGCAGTCCGATTATTAATAATGCAAATCCAATTATTGATTGAGTGCTCGGAATAGTTTTAAAATCCCATGGATTTGCCACCGCCATAAATAATCCAACGATTGCAGCGATTATGCCTAGGAATGTTTGCGTTTGCTTATCTGCCATATTTATTAATATGTGCTTGCCTATTTAAATCTTAATTTTTTAAATCTAAATGCCCTTAGAACTCCTTTTATCAAAGCATGATGATGCGCCTTGTGCACTTTCTTCTTGCGCTTTTTCATTGCAAAGTGCAGTCTATCTGCAACTAGGTTTCTAATAGCGTACAAACCGCATAAGGCCGACACTATTACTGTGACAAGAGGCATTGTCTCAAGCGATGGCGGAGGGATTTGAATTGCGCTTGCAGTTATTGGCTGTGTGATTTGCTGTTGTGCATATCTAGCCTGCCCGCTATTTCCAGAGGATTCCTGCGGATTGCTCTCAGAACCACTGCCAGATGGCTGTGTGCTCTCGGAAGGCGTAGATGGTGTGCCAACTAGGCCTGCACTCTGTTCTATCTCTCCGCCAGAACTACTGCCCGATGCTGTCGTGCTAATTCCTGCTGTTGCTATTGTGGCTGGCGCGGCGGTTTCGTTAGTAGTTTCATTGCCAGCAGAGTTATTTTCTTCTCCATGGTTTTCAGTTTCATTAAGTGTGGTCTGGTTTTGCCCAGGTGTTTCGGTTTCATTGGCAGGCAATTCTGGCTCTTCAGTTTCGTTTGTTTCGGGAGTTTTAGGCGCATCTTTCTCAAATACAGCGTAGGATATTTCCTCAATTTTTACCTCGGCATCGCCAGTGATTTCAAAAACTAATTTATAATCTGCTAAGGAATCAAATGTCTGCTCGCCAAGACTGCATGTTTCCTCGCAAATCTCGTTGAATTGGAAATTTTTCTCCTTGTCTTCGTTCGTTAGTTTTTCTTCTGCTTGGTTTGATTTTGTAACAGCAACCTGCAGTTGTTCGCCTGCTTGCTCTGCCACCGCGGCACTGGTAATTTCAGCAGGCGTTTCTGAAATAGATTCTTCAACAGCAGGAGATTCCTGCTCCGGTACTTCTTCTGCTATCTCAAGAGTTTGCAATTCAGATGTTAATTCTTCTGCGACTGCTTCTGGCGCAATGACCTCTTCAGGGGTTATTTCCTGCTGTATTTCTGTTTGCTCTGATAATTCCGCAGCTGCTTCGCCAGTAATTTCACCTTGTGCTGGCTCTTCGGCAGGCTCTGTTGTTTGAGCTGTTTCTATGGCAGGAGCTTGCGCCTGCGTTGATTCCTGTGAAGAAACAGGTGCTGGCGTATCGCTATTAGAATCCGAACTAGGCTCTGATTTAGATTCACTTTTGCTTTCTGCCTTAGCTTCGCTCTTACTTTCAGATTTAGATTCACTTTTACTTTCTGCCTCAGATTCACTCTTACCGTCAGATTTTGATTCACTTTTGCTTTCTGATTTAGGTTCACTCTTGCCATCAGACTTTGATTCTGATGAGACTTCTTCTTTCACAGCAAAGCCAGTAATTGCATTACTGCCCAAGTCTTTTACAGTATCAGAGTCAAGTATTAGGTATTTTTGCCCATTGACCTGCAGGTAAACCTCAACTTTATCAGATTCCTGTTTTAATTTTACCTTTCCGCTTAATTTCAAAGCACCGAGATATTGGTTTTCAGCTAAATGTGAAAAAGTAATATCTTCGCTCCCGCTCGAGTCTGCATGGGTATTTGCGTTTTCGGTAAAAGTTTCGCCACGCAGTCCAGTGATTGCACCAAAGATGGCTGGCCCACTAATATGAAGCGCAATAACTAACCCAGTTATTAGGAATACCAGCAAGAACAACCACGATTTAGCGCGGAAATTAGCTGTAATGGCCATGGCAGTTTGTTGCGGATAGAATATATAAATTATTCTATATATTTGCAGAAACAAATACTTCAATTACAGCTGCCAAAACCAGCAAAATAACTGCAGCAATAATTAAATCCAAAGAATCGAGCATTATTTTTCTGAAGCCTTTTGTTTTATGCTTGTGCCTGACAATCGCATAAGAAATAATTCCGCCAGCCAGCCCGCCGATAAAGTAAGCTGTTATTTCCGGAATTCCATGGGCTAAATATCTCGCAAAGGCTTGAATGTAAATAGGCAGGCTTGCTGCACTGGCATGCTTAACTACTGTGCCGATTGCAACTGCAACAATGGAAGCATTCCACGCAAAAATAAAAGCGGCGCCAGCGCCATACAAAATAGATAATAATATCGCAACAGCAAGAACTTTAAGATTATTTAATAAAATAGCCTGCGTCAGTTCCCAAGTGCCAATGCTGGCACCAGAATTCACAAGGCTGATTGTGTTTATTTGCGCGGAAAATAATTTTCCAGCTGTGCTGTCGGGCAGAATAACATACCAAAGAGTAAATGATAATAGCAAGCCAAGGAAAAGGAAAATGAAGAATGGAATAGCCTGCCTGTGAGTTCTAAAACTAATTTTTTCAGCACGTTCTTCTTTTTTTTCTTCAAACAAAATAACATTCAGCATCAGAGGAAGCATTGCTATTGTTGTAAAAAGTACTGCAGTTGCGCTGGCCTGCCCGGGAAAAAGCCAAAGAGCCAGGAGGATTGCTATGCTGGAATATACAAATCCAAGAAGCAGCATGTCTGCTGGTTTTCTTTCAGCTTTTTTTACAGATATTATGGATTCAAGTACCATGAGCAATTATAATTATTAAATTTTTTATTTAATTATATTTTGAACTACTTTTGAATGAAGTGCAATTATATGTTTGTAATATTGAATATTTTTATGTTTAGTATATATAATCCGCAATATAAATCATTTTAAATGCCTGCTAGTTAGAAAAGACACAACACATAGCAAGAATTTGCTAACATACAGTAATAAATAGCAATAGATGGAGGAAAAATGAAGCAATTGGCTCTGGGAGCAATAGTTTTGCTTGTAACCGTACTTTTACCTAGCTCGGCACTCGGTGTCCTGCTTGGAGATATAGGCACTGCACAGGCAGTCTGCGCATCAGATACCATGGTGTATGTCCTGCCAGTAACTAACGATGGCGGGCAGGCAGATTCTTTCACAGTCTCGCTTTCTGGCGATGCAGCCAAATGGGCTGTCGCGGCGCCAGCAGGCTTTGTCTTAGGCATTGGCAAAACAGAGTCAGTTTATATTTATGTTACTCCATCCATCCGCGCTTCTGTGGGTAATTACAAACTCGATGTTTTAGTTAATTCTGCACAGGCAGGCCAGTCAGCAAAAACCCTCAATGTTGTGGTGAGTGACTGCCATTCAGTTTCTATCACTGCAGAAAGCAACAGTGCCGAAAGCTGTTCATGCCA
>JBBTAR010000076.1:1528-5229 GCA_038044065.1 Nanobdellota archaeon | reverse complement strand
GTATGTAACTGCCAGGCGCGAGATGACTGAAAAGGCACTGCCTGCGCAGTAAGCTTTAAAAACCTCGATTCTCAGCCAATTATGAACCCCTACAAATCTAGAATTCTGTCGCCATAGCCAAAATCATATTCAACTAAAGGCTTAAAAACCACGCAAAAGTGTGTTAAAAGCTGAGAAAATTCCATGGGACACATTAAGAAAAAGAGACCGCGTAGAGGCTCGCTGGGCGTATGGCCCCGGGTAAGAGCAAGAGCTATCCGCGGGCATGTTGAGCACTGGGAAACTCCAAAAAGCCTTACAGCCCCAAAACTGCTTGGCTTCTGCGGATACAAGGCAGGCATGACCTCGGCTATTGTTATTGACAACAGGCCAAAAGCGCTGACCAAAGGCGAAGAGCTGAAATATGCTGTTTCTGTTGTTGAAATTCCGCCTGCAAAAGTTTTTTCCATAAGATTATACTCAAAAACTCCCTATGGCCTGCACCTTATTTCAGAAGCAATGGCTGATAATCCTGATAAAATCCTTGACAGGACAATAAGCCTGCCTAAAAAGCGTGTTTCTACTTTTGATACGCTAAAAACCCATCTGCCTTCTGCATCTTACATTTCTGTTTTAATTCACACACAACCTTCAACAACTGGTTTTGCAAAAAAAACTCCAGATATTTTTGAAATTCCAATCGGTGGCGGAAGCATCGCAGACCAATTTAATTACGCGCACTCCTTGCTTGGCAAAGAAGTAAAAATCGAAGATGTTTTCAAAGCGGGAGAATTTATCGATGCTCACGGAGTCACAAAAGGAAAAGGATTCCAAGGCATGATTAAAAGATATGGCATAAAGCTCGAAAGGGCAAAAGCAGAAAAAGGGCGAAGGCACAGGGCAACAATGGGGCCAATCACGCCTGCAAGAGTCGGCTGGTGGATTGCACAATCAGGCCAGATGGGCTCGCACCAGAGGACAGAATACAATCGGCAGATTCTCATGATTGCAAATGGAAAAGAAAAAAGAGTAACTCCTGATGGCGGTTTTGTAAATTACGGCGAAGTTACTGGGCAGTATGCTCTGATTGCTGGCTCTGTTCCTGGCGCAAAAAGGAGATTGATTACATTCACACACACTGCAAAACCAAGGGCAAACCTATTCACGCAGGCCCCTGAAATAAAGCAGATAACTATGAGGAGCCAGCAAGGATGATAATTACTCTAAGCGCCATTGCAAATGGCGCATGGGGGAATCAGGAAGAACCTCAAACTGAAGGTGGCAAAGCCCCCTGCGGTTCGGGGAGCCAGCAAGGTTAAAATGATAAAGCAAAAATATCTTGGCAGTAATTTAATTTTTGCTAATCATTTTGCTCACATGGAGCTCGCAAAATGAAAACCCAAGTATACGCAATCAATGGCGAGAAAACATCTGAGATAGAATTGCCAATGCAGTTCTCAGAGCCAGTAAGATCAGACTTAATCAAGAGAGCTGCGCTTGCAGTCCGTTCAACTGAAAGACAGCAGTATGGAACAGACCCGCTAGCAGGAACAAAGCAGGGCAAGCACACTTCAAAAAGAAGGCACCGGTACGGCGGAACTTATGGAATCGGAACTTCAAGAATAAAAAGAAAAGTTGTCTGGAAGCGCGGTTCAAGATTCGGATTTGTCGGCGCATTTGTTGTTTCTGCAGTAAAAGGCAGGGCAGCATTCCCTCCAACAGCAGAAAGAATTTTCGAAGAAAGAATCAACATCAAGGAAAAAAGAAAAGCAGTACGCTCTGCAATTGCCGCAACTGCAATTAAGGAACTTGTTGCAATGAAGCATAAAATTGATGGCATAAAATCAATCCCCCTCGCAGTTGAAGATTCATTCGAGCACATAAAAAAGACAAAAGATATCATTGCTGCTCTTGAAAAACTAGGATTAGCAAAAGAGCTCGAAAGAATTCGGGAAAAAACAATCCGTGCAGGAAAAGGAAAAATGCGCGGAAGAAAATACAGAAGGAAATTAGGCCCTCTGATAATAATCTCAAAAACATGCCCTGCTGAAAAAGCTGCAGAAAACATTCCTGGCGTTGAAATCGTGCAGGTAAAACACCTGAACGCAAACCTGCTGGCCCCCGGAACGCATGCTGGAAGGCTGGCCATCTGGACAAAAGGCGCTCTGGAATTAATGGCAAAGGAGAGGTTATTCGCATAATGGCAATCAAGCAAAAATCGGCTATCAAGGATGTTGACGCATTCGGAATAATAAAATATCCGCTGTCAACTGAAAAAGCAGTCAGGCTGATGGAAGCTGAAAATAAATTAATATTCATAGTCGAGCCGAAAGCAACAAAAGCAGAAATCAAGCAGGCAGTTGCAAAAGCATTCGGCGCAAAAGTCCTGGCAGTAAATACAACAAAGATGCTCGACGGAACAAAAAAAGCATTTGTAAAACTGTCGCCGGAAACACTGGCGTCAGATATAACAACGCAGTTAGGACTGATATAAAATGCTGAACAAAATTCAATTGAAAATGGAGGAATTGGTTGGTAGAAAGTGCGTTCGGCCTTGTGCCGAACTCGCTGACGCAAGAAAATCTAGTAAGATTTTCTGCGCCCAGAAAATGCAAGGCATTTTCTTGGGAAGTGCCAGCCGATTTTGCGGCTGATGGCGAAGCGTTTAATCACACAGGCGAGAGGAAAGGGCGGGCCCAGATACCGCGCTCCTAGCTGGCGTTATTACGGCAAAATCCAATTCGCAAGATTACTAGGAATTACATTAACAAAAGGAGAAGTTATTGACTTGGTAAATTCAGTAGGCCACGACGCGCCTCTAATGGTTGTGAAATATGAAAACAATGAATCTGCACTCCTGCCAGCAACACTCGGGCTGAAGAAAGGTGATATTGTATTTTCCGGCGCAGGCGCACCAAAAATGCCAGGCAACATAACAAGGCTTGATGAAATTCCATCAGGATATCCCATTTACGGAGTTGAGCAGATACCAATGAATGGCCCTAAATTCGTAAGAACTTCTGGGACAGCTGCAAGAGTTGTCGGAAGGGAAGGAAAGGAAATAATAATCAAAATGCCGTCAGGAAAGCTGGCAGGCTTCAACCCAGAATGCAGGGCAGTCATCGGCATAGTTGCAGGTGGCGGAAGGACAGAAAAGCCGTGGGTGAAGGGTGGCAAGCACAATGCTGCGAGGGCTGCAAGAAACAAACTGCACCCAGTAACATCTGGAGTCGCAAAGAACGCTGTAGATCATCCATTTGGCGGAACTCACAGAAGGTCGCTTGGAATCCCAACTACTACTCGCAGAGGCACGCCGCCTGGAAGAAAGGTTGGACAGCTGTGGCCTCGCAGGACAGGCAAGAGGAGATAAAGATGCCAAAAATATTTACTTACAGAGGAAAAACTGCAGAAGAAATGCAGAAAATGAGTCTCACAGAGCTGGCAAAACTTCTCCCTGCAAACAGAAGGAGAAATGTAAGGCGCGGATTCACAGAACAACAGAAAAAGCTTTACAAAAAAATCAAGCTCGCAAAAGAAGGCAAGTATAAAAAAGCAATTGAAACACATTGCAGAGATATGCTAATATTGCCGGATATGTTTGGAATGAAAATTTCAATTCACAACGGCAAAGAATTTGTCCCACTGGATATCGTCCCTGAAATGATTGGATGGACTCTTGGCGACTTTGTCATGACTACAAGATTCGAAAAGCACAGCGGTCC
>JBBTAR010000076.1:0-1428 GCA_038044065.1 Nanobdellota archaeon | reverse complement strand
AAAACTCCGCACCACGCACCTTTCGGGCCATCAGGCTACCCAAAGAAAGCATCTTTGGAAATAATAAACTTGTTAAACTCTTTGAAACATGGTGCGCAGGCTAAGGGGCTGAACACTTCAAAGCTCGTAATCATGCATGCCGCAGCGCACAAAGGCGCAAGGCTATTCCATCCCGCAGGTAGGGAAAGAAAAAACACGCATTTCGAGCTGGCTGCAATGGAACGCGAAGAAAAGAAAAATGAAAAACCATCAACAAATAACGAAAAACGAGGCAAACAATGATAGAGCGAGATAAAGCAAAAATAGTTGCGGGAGATGCTTTTGCTAATCTCGCATTCGGAGCAGAATGATAGAGCGAGAATTCATCAAAGATAGAATGAAATATGTCGAAGTAAAAGAATACATAGACTCGCAGATAGGAAAGATGGCAGGCATAGGAAAAATCCTGATAGAAAAAACTCCTCTTGGCGAAAAAATCATAATTGAAGCATCAAGGCCTGGAATCGTAATCGGGCGGGCTGGCAAAACAATTTCAGAGCTGACTAATACTCTCAAGGTAAAGTACAAGTTGGAAAACCCGCAGATAGATGTAAAAGAAGTTGTCTGCCCGCAGATAAGCGCAGCAATTGTCGCGAGGAAAATAGCATCTGACTTGGAAAGATTCGGGCCAGCCAGATTCAAGGCAATCGGCTACAAAGCAATGCAGGACGCTCTCAATGCAGGCGCACTCGGCGCAGAAATAAGAATCAGCGGAAGGGGCGTTCCCGGACAGAGGGCTATGAGTTGGCGTTTTTACGGCGGCTATATGAAAAAGTGCGGACAAATCGCTCTCGAAGGAGTTGATTTTTCAGTTGCTCCTGCAAACCTGCACTCAGGAACAGTCGGCATACAGGTATTCATAATGCCTCCGACAGTAATTCTGCCTGACAGAGTAAGAGCAAAAGAAATTCCAGCACAAGTAGCAGTCCAGGTTCAGGAAGCAAAGCCTGCTGAAACAAAAGAAGAGAAAAAAGAAGCGCCCAATAAAGCACCGAAAAAGAAACAAGCTAAAATAGAAGAACTAACCGCAACGGAAATTCAAAATGGCAATCCTACGAACTAACGATATAAAAAAACTGAGCAGCAAAGAAACTGCGGAAAAGCTCATAGAGCTAAAAAAAGAGCTGATAAAAGCAAGAACGCAGTCTGCAACAGGCTCGCTAAAAATAAATAAAGTCAAGGAAATCAAGCGCACGATTGCGCGCATATTTACGCTCCAAAATATAACTGGGGGAAAAACAAAAGCATGAATTGCCCAACCTGTGGACTACCATCAGAGCTATGCGTTTGCGCATCAATAGCTAAGGAAGGCGGGCAAAAGATAACAGTGAAGGTTGTCAAAAGAAAGTTTGGCAGCCCGACAACAGTGATCGAGGGCATCGACAAAAG
>JBBTAR010000075.1:0-4928 GCA_038044065.1 Nanobdellota archaeon | reverse complement strand
TGCTTGAACACAAGTGTTCGCGAGAACAATTGCATTGTCTAAGCTACCAGCCCATGTTTTAAATAATCTGAAACGACTTTTAAAGCTTGCCACTAAAAATTTATTCTCATGCCAATAGTTTTATGTGATTTTACGGCTGCTGCAACGTTTATTAAAAATTCTAAAGTTTTAGCTTTGTTTAGTAATGCGGGATTCAGTAATGCAGACGTTTTGCACAAATCGCAATCCCGCCTCACAGAATTGCAATATTTTATTTCGCTAATTAATGATTTAAACATTGTATCGGGCTTGCCAATCTTAAGTTTATAATCTTCTGCGTATTTTGTGCCTGCATAATAAATCCTTACAACCACTTCATTTTCTGCGGGCGCGTTATGTTGTTTTTTATTATATTGTTTAGATTGTACTACTACAGCTAATGTACGCGGCTGCAAATCTTTATTCATTCTAAGCGCCCGAGGAAGGATTCGAACCTTCAACCGTCCGATATCTGCTTCGGGAAATCCAGCTTTTGCGGGATAAATCCCGCTTTTTTCTTTGGGGATCCCAAGGACACCCTTTCTTTTTTAAAAAGAAAGGGGGTGCTTTAACAGTCGGACGCTCCACCGTTGAGCTACCCGGGCATGCTAAAAACTCAAGAATTTGATTTATAAAGTTTAGTAGCGCTTACATTTCATTAAAACTTTATTAGCAAACGAAGAATGAAGTTTGCTTTATAAAGCCTTTTGGTTCTTTAAATAATATGTTACAAAAAGCCGCAGATTTCCTAAGGCATTGCAATCCAGAAGAAACAGCCATAGTTTACCATAAAGGATGCGGGGATGGCATCTGTGCAGCTGCAATACTTGGCAAGTTCTTCCAGAAAACAAAGCAGGCAATTCCAAGGAAATTCCTGTCTCTCGGCTATGACGAGCATCTTGAGGATTTCGCCAAAAAACTGCTTTTGCTGGATGTAACAACCCTGATTTTCACAGACCTATCAATAGATAAATATCCCGAATTATTGGAAAAGCTAGCAAAAAAATTCCAACTGTTGATATTAGATCATCACACGGTAATTAATAACATGAATGAGAAAAATATCCTGCACGTTCATGCGCAGTTCTTCTCGAAAATCCCCGGAGCAAGATACTGCGGGTCAAAATTAACTTATGATGCCTGCAGCAAAATTACAGATATGAGTGATGCTGGCTGGCTGGCCATCGCAGGAATAGTGAATGATGTCGGCGGAGAAGCATGGAAGGATTTTTTCGATGATGTTTATAAAAAATTTCCATATTTGAAAGGCGGAGATGATATTTACGGCTTTCACAGCACAGTTGGCAAGCTTGTCTCTCTGCTGAACGCAAGCAAAGTCGGAGTTGCAAAAGAGGTCCGCACAATAAAACTCTGCATAAACACAGAAGATCCGCGCGATATTTTGGAATTTAAATCAGATATTGCAAAAGAATTAAACTACTGGCGCAGCAAGATGGACAAAGAAATTGAAAACTACACACAGAATTGGAAAAACCTGTCAGAGATTTTTCCTAAAACAAACTTAGCCTTGCTAGAAATAAAAACAAAACTTCCGATTGCAAGCGCAGTTTCAACAAGCCTGAGCCTCGACAATCCAGAATATATTTTTTGCATTTACAAAAAGAAAACAAATCAAGTGATATTTAGCATTAGGTCGCAGGGTGACAGAGTAAACTGCCATGAGCTAGCTATTGAAGCCACAAAGAACTTTGAAGACGGGGCTGGCGGAGGGCATCCGCGGGCTGCAGGAGCAAGAGTTTTAAGAAAAGATTTCGAATTATTCAAAGCGCAATTGCCAGAGATAGTTGAGAAGATGGTGAAATGAGAACTTTTATTTTATTCTCAAGGGCAACGACAGATGCGAACTTTGACATGGAGAATCTGTACGAAACAGGCAGGCTTGACCTTGTAGCGCGCTGCTGCCTTAATGCACTGTGGATCTCTGAGCACATAAGAGACAATGCACAATTCATTGTTAGCCTGAACGGCGGGCCGAAACCACCTGTCGCGATTAGGTTTGACGGCTCAAAACTTGGAGATATTTTTCCGTCAGAGAAAGGGATTGCTTTTGTAATAAAGAAGGCGCTGAAAGCAGTGAAAGATGAAAACTGGCTAGCCTGCCACCAAGGAGTTTTCGTGGCAAGAAAAAGTTTTCAGGATTTGATTAAGGATGCCAGCAATATTTACGTTTTGGATTCAAAAGGCGAGCACATATCAAAAGCAAATATAAAAGACGGCACTTTTGTTCTTGGCGACCAGGTCGGGATAAATGCAAAAGAACTGGCATTTGCGCTGAGAAAAGGAAAGAAATTATCGCTTGGGCCGAAGAACTATCTGGCCAGCTTTGCAGTGGCTGTTGTTAATTGGTGTCTGGATCAGAAATAGCAAAAACTTGTTAAACAGCAAGTTTTTGAATTATAATTGCAGGCAATCATAATGAAAAATGAAGCAATAATTCCGCGTCTATTCCGTGAGCGCTACAACAAAATCTGCCCCAATCCAAAACAGTTTTTCAAGATAATTCAAGAGCCGTTGAAGCCTGCAATACGAATCAACACAAATAAAATCTCGCGGGAAGAAATTATTTCTCGACTCGAGAAACAAGGCTGGAAATTAAAGCAAACCCCTTTTTATGAAAATGGATTTGTAATTGAGAACGCGCCAAATGATAATCGCATCGGGCTAACAATTGAGCATTTCATGGGCTACTTTTACATACAAGAAGTTGTCTCGATGTTGCCGGCTGTTGTTCTTGCGCCACGGTCAGATGATTTGGTTTTAGATGTTTGCGCGGCACCTGGCTCAAAAACAACACAAATGTCACAAATGATTGGCAATACTGGGTTAATTATTGCAAACGACAATGATTTTATGCGTTTGAAGCCACTGAAATACAATATCGAGAAGTGCGGCTGCCTGAATGTTGCGATTACGAACATTGACGGGCGGGTTGTAAAAGGAAAGTTTGATAAGATTTTATTAGATGCGCCGTGCAGTTCCGAAGGGCAGATCAGAAAAGACTGGAAAGTCCTGTCAAGATGGTCGGAAGAATACATCAAAACTTTTTCCAATCTGCAGAAACAATTAATCAAGCATGCCTTTGAAATTCTCAAGCCAAACGGGACTTTGGTTTATTCAACTTGCACATTCGCGCCGGAAGAAAATGAAGAAGTTGTAAGTTATTTGCTGGATGGTTTTGGAAACGCGCAACTTGAGGAAATTAAATTAAAAGATTTCAAAACTTCGGAAGGAATTACAGAGTGGCAAGGCAAGAGGTTTAATCCAGAAGTGCGGAAGTGCATCCGCATCTGGCCGCATCAGAATGATACTGGCGGGTTTTTTGTTGCAAAGGTGCGGAAATGCTAATAGCCGAACTAAAATCAGAGCAAAAAGAAAAAATATTATCTGAATTAATAGAAAGATTCGGCTTTGACAAGAAAGTTTTTGATTCATTTGAGTTTTACAGGACAAAAGATAATGTTTACATCTGTGCGAAAGGTGCGATTGAATTGGCAAAAGGTATTGCTGGCGTGCAGGACCTTGGCTTTGCCTTTGCGCGGTTTGGTGTTAATCTGAAAATCACAACAAATATAATTCAACTGGTTGGAAGGTTCGCGAAAAAGAATTTCGTTATTTTAAACAATAAAGAAGCGAAGCTGTTTATTGCCGGCGAAGATATTGTTTTAGAAAAAGAACAAAGCACAGCAACAAACGGCTTTGTCATTGCCCGCTTCGGCACAGACAATCTTGGCGTTGGATTTTTGCGCGGTTTGAGCCTAAAGAATTTGTTGCCGGGGGCAAAGGTGTTGCGGACATTTAATTTTTAAACTTCGGTTTTGAATGGCATTTATGGCCACCAAGTCAGAAGTAGTAAAATTATTATCAAAAGCATCTGGGCTGAAAGAGTCCGAAGTCTCAGAAATTCTAGAAGTCCCGCCAAACCCAGAGCTTGGCGATTATGCCCTGCCATGCTTCAAATTAGCGGCAAAACTGAAAAAGGCACCGCAGCAGATTGCAAATGAAATAAAAAACAAGATTTCTATTCCGAAAGGCTCAAGCATAATTGAAATCAAAAACATCGGCCCTTATGTTAATTTTTTCCTCAGCCCAGAAAATATAGCAAAAGATTCAATCTCAAAAATCCTGAAGGAAAAAGAAAACTTCGGAAAATCTAATTTAGGAAACGGCGAGCAGGTTGTTATTGATGTAATCGGCTTAAACCCTAACAAGGCAGGCCACATAGGGCACATAAAGACTGGCAGTGTCGGCAATTCCATCGCAAATATTTACAAATTCCTTGGATTCAAAACAGACACGCAGTCCTTCATAAATGACCAGGGCTTTCCGACTGCACTGACTTTTTACGCCTACAAATATATGAAAGATAAACTGCCGAAAAGAACGGGGCGTTTGGCAAAAGAAGACCACTGGCAGGGCGAGATTTACACCATGATGAAAAAACTCGCAGAAATGGATGAGAGTTTAAAGAAAAAAGTCGAAAAATTGCAGTTTGACCTTGAGCATGGCAAGGATTTGAAATTACTAAAAGAGCAGAGAGCTTTTATTGAGAGATGCAAATCTGCGCAGGCGCAGACATGGAATAGATTCGGCGCAGGCTTTGACTTGGGAGTTCATGAATCAGATATAACAAATTCAGGGATTCTGGATGAAACTTTTGAATTATTAAAAGAAAAAGGAGCAGTCTTCACTTCAAATGCGCCGGAATCAAAAGGATGCCTGCTCCTGAAGCTTTCGCAGTTTGGCGAGTTCAAAGGCATGCTCAATCCTGACAAGATCTTAGTCCGTTCTGATGGCAGAGCCACTTATACTGGAAAGGATGTTGGCCTGCAGTTCTGGCGTTTCGGATTGGTGCCAGACAAGATGCTGTATGTTGTTTCGTCAAAAACAAA
>JBBTAR010000074.1:0-5062 GCA_038044065.1 Nanobdellota archaeon | reverse complement strand
ATCCGCTTCAGAGAAAGGACTTTGTGATGGACTGCTTCCATTGTCCGCCTTATCTGGCGTTTTCTGCCCTCTGATATTATTATCACCATGACCGAGAATTTTCCCCTGCCAAGGACGCGGAGTGCCCTGAAGCGCGACCTGTAGCGCACTTCCTCGCCATCCTGCTCTGCGACAACCTGCACGCCATCCAAAAGCCTGCCAGCTGTCTCTTCAGAAATTTTCCCGTCAACTTTTGCTATGTATGTTTTGTTTATGTGCTTTCTTGGGTGTGCTATTGCATCGCCGAAGTTTCCAGCATTAGTGAACAAAAGCAGGCCTTCAGATTCTAAGTCCAGCCTTCCGATGTTGAAAACAGAATCAAATTCTTCTTTTGTAAGTTTTTTTCCGTCCGATGATGGCTCTTTTAATAATTCTTGCGCAAGTTTCCTTCCCCTGTTGTCTGATTTTGCAACAAGGTAGCCTGCCGGCTTGTTCAGCGCAATGTAGATTTTATTTGCTAATGCTCTGATGTTATGCCCGCGGATTGTTACTTTATCAACTTTTGGCTCGACTTTTGTGCCGAGGACTGCGGTATTGCCATTGACTAAGATGTCTTTATTTCTAATTAGCTCTTCTGCCTTGCGGCGGGATGGAGCGAGGCCTGCACGCGCTAAATAAACTTGGAGGCGGAGTTTCATGCTGTAAATAATGCCAATGGGTTTATAAATATACAATCTGCAAAATTTATATGCCTAACAAACTCGAAACAATAAAAGACGAAATCGGCGCACGCTGGTTGAGTGACTTAGCACGTTGGCTTGGCGGCGGCTCAATGCAGGGGCATTTAATTTACACAAATGACTCCACAATTAATTGTAATGAATTTTTACGCCAGCTTTACGAAGAAACTTTAAAGCACTTAAGGCAGAACGAGTTTAGATTAAAATGCAGGCCAGCCTATATTTCAGTTAAGCAGGCAAGCCAGCTTAATACTGAAGGTGAAGTGAAAAGATACTTGGCAGATGTTGTAGCCAGCCCGGAAATTTGGGCTGGCGTGATAGATGTAAAACGTTTTGATTATCGACCACTATTTTTCATAGAAAACTTGGATGTGCTGATTGCAAGAGTTGATAATCTCGCGGAGCAAGCTAAGCGGAAAGGCCATGACTGGACTGGCATGCAATCCAGTTTTAAAGAGGCAAGTGATACTGGCAGGTTTAATGTTGTTTTGACTGCGGCAGATTACTTACATTCAGTTTTCACAGATGGGCGAGCCGGACCGTTTTTGATTTATTATGCGCACGAGTTGAAAAAGTAGTGCAACGAAACTTGCACACAATGTTTATAAACTATGTCTTCCAGCAAACAGTTATGGAAACCGATTTGAGGCGGGGAGTGCAAAGACAGCAACCGAACGCTGTTGATAGTCGGCACTCTCTTTATCGGTGGACTGCTTGATTTCTGCCTTAACAATAGCCAGAAGTTTATTCTGTCAAAACTTTTAGAGTTTGATGGGACTGCCAGCCAGTTCGCTGCCTCTGCTGGCCTGCCACGCTCAACAGTGTTCAGCAACCTGAGGATTTTGCGGAAACTTAATATTGTCAAGTTTGGAAACTCCGACAAAATAGAAATAAATCCGTTTGCAAAAGAGATATTTGAGCCGCGGGAACTTGTAATTGGCGTTGTTGGCGGCTTCGGTTCGGAAACAACAGCGGAGTTTTTCTCCAGACTGATTAAGTTATCGCGCGAGCGGTTGAATAAAAGGCCAAAAGTCGTAATTGCAAACGCTGCACCGCCAGATAAAGTAGAAACCGCTGCAATAAACGGCAATGTTGAAAAAATATTTCCTTTTGCCGCGGAGTGCATAGACAAATTGAACGCAGCAAATGCTGACTTTATAGTGATTCCGTGCAACACGCCGCACATTTTTATTGATGAATTTAGGCAAATGTCTGCTGCACCAGTGCTCAGTATTATTGAAGAAGCTGTTGCAGAAATGAAAAGAAAAAATATTTCCTCTGTTGGCATATTGGCAACAACTGCAACAATAAAATCTAAAATGTTTCAGAATGAATTTGCGAAAGAAAAAATTGAAACATTGCTACCTAATAACAAAGAACAAAATACGATTGTGAATGCAATTAATGCTATCCTAAAAACTGGAGAAACAAAGGCGAGCGACGTTAAAAAATTAAAAACAATAATAAAAAATATGAAAAAGCGCGGCGCGCAGGCAGTCCTGCTGGCATGCACAGACCTGCAACTTTTTGTCGAGCCAGATGGAAAGGTGATTTTTGATACAATGGAAATTCTGGCAAGTGCAGCAGTCGCTAGATTGGATAATAATCCCGCAGTAGCTACACAGCCCCTTTCTTTCGCGAAAGAAAGGGTCTCTGTGAAATCCCCAAAGAAAGGCGGCGGGATTTTTCAATCCCGCAAAAGAGACCACAAGGTTGCTTGTTCAACTCAGGCCTGCGGGATTAGGAGTTAAAATGGATTTAACAAAAATTATAAAGCCCAGAATAGATAATAAAAGTGAAATGGAGCCAACAGAACGCTTTGATTTAATAAAAAGAAACACAGTGGAAGTTATTGATGAATCAGAATTATTTGAATTATTAAAAAAGAAGAAACAGCCAGTCGCATACTGCGGATACGAACCATCCCGCGCTCCGCACTTAGGAAACATGGTAACAATCACCAAACTCATGGACATGCAGAAGGCAGGCTTCAAAGTCAAAGTTCTTCTGGCAGACATGCATGCATACACAAATCTCAAGGGCAACAAAAAGGAAATTGACAGGCAGTGCAAAATCTGGGAAAAAGGAATCAAAGCATTCGGGCTTGATGCAGAGTTTGTCAAAGGCTCTGATTTCCAATTCAAAAAAGAATACTGGATGGACGTTATTACCATGTCGCTGAAAATCAGCGTTCAGCGCGGACTGAGGGCGATGCAGGAGCTAGCCAGAGATATTGAAAACGCCAAAATCTCGCAGATGCTCTACCCATTAATGCAGGTAGAGGATATTAAAGCACTTGGCTGTGATGTTGCAGTAGGCGGCATAGATCAGAGAAAAGTCCACATGCTTGCCAGGGAAAACCTGCCAGAAGTTGGCTGGCAAAAGCCAATCGTTGTGCATACGCCAATGGTAGTTTCACTTCTCGGCGCAGGGCAAAAAATGTCAAAGTCAATCCCTGGCTCAGGGATTTCGCTGGATGATTCTGACGAAGAGATTGAAAAATCAATTAAGAACGCATACTGCCCTGCAAGAACAATAGAGAACAATGCAGTTATGCAGCTTGTCCAATTGATAATTTTCCCGCGGGACAAAGGCTTGAAAATTGAAAGGGCTGAAAAATTCGGCGGAAATGTAAATTATGAAGGCTATTTGCAGTTGGAAAAAGATTTTGTGGATGGCAAACTGCATCCAATGGACTTAAAGACTGCTGTTGCAAAAGAATTAAAGAAGATTATTGCGCCGGCAAGGAAGTTTTGGGAGAAATAATTAATCCTTAACTTCCCAAACCTCGCACTTTACTTTTCCGCTGTTCATATACATTTCCTTATCGTACCTCTTCATATTTTTATCAATCTCTCTTGCCCACTCGTCCTGCCCGCCCTTCAAACTTCTCGCGCGGTAGCCAAGCGAGTTGAGAATTACTGCGGCCTGCATGCTCCTGTTGCCGTGGTGGCAGACAGTTACCACTTCAGCATCTTTTGGAATCTCGTTTACGCGAGATTGAAATTCTGGCAGAGGAATATTTACCGAGTTCTCGAGATGCACAAAGTTGAATTCTTCCGGCTGGCGGACATCAACTAACAGGATATTTTTCTTTGCGCCTAATTCATTTTTTAGTTCTTGTGGCAGCACTTCCATTAAAATTACATAGCCAAAGGGTTTTTAAATACATCATATTATGGCAGTTAATGAAAATCACGTTTCAAGACCTGGAAGGCGGATTAAGTAGCATTGTTGACGCTCGCGCGTCACTAAAATCATCCGAAAAAGACCTCAAGGAAAAGATCGAGCAGTTCGTCTCAGAAACAATAGTGCCAATTGCTATAAACCGCGGATATAAAGGTCCATATGCCTCGCGTCTGCATTCATCGAGTAAAGAAATAACTTATGCGTTCACATTTGAACAGCGTGGCAGCAAAAAAGGAATTACAATCGAACGCTGGGTATGTTTAAATTTTAATGAGGAGTCCGACGGAAAATTAGTTGTTTTACTAGAGGGCACCAGACCGGTGTATACTGGTGTAAAAACGATCAAATGTGGTGCTAAACATAGACTTCCAGCACATACTGGTCCAGAGGTAATAAGCGCAATGGACGATATGTTTAACTCGATTGAATGTGATGTGAAAAAATTACTCGAAATTCCTGAACCAACACGGCAGGATTTTTTCCAAAGAAATAAGCATGGTGCTCTGGGGCCGCCTGCATAGGTTAAATTTTTAAATAATTAAATATATGAATTAATCGATTCAAATGATTCCAACAAAAATATTTTTTACGAAAGGCGTCGGCAGGGATAAAGAACAGCTGGATTCGTTCGAGCTGGCCCTGAGAGATGCCGGCATAGAAAAATTCAATCTTGTTTCTGTCTCAAGCATTTTCCCGCCTAACTGCAAGATTGTTTCAAGAGAAGAAGGGTTGTTAAACTTAAAGCCAGGAGAGGTTGTTTTTGCAGTCATGGCTAGAAATTCAACAAACGAGCCAAATAGGTTAGTTGCAGCTTCAATTGGCTGTGCCTTGCCTGCAGATGGCGCACGTTACGGCTATCTCTCCGAACACCATCCATTTGGCGAAACAGATGAAAAGGCCGGCGATTTTGCTGAAGACCTTGCAGCGCAGATGCTGGCCAGGACACTTGGCCTGAGCATAGATGATAAATTGGGCTGGGATGAAAGGGAAAAGCAATACAAGCTCAGTGGGCAAATTGTGAAAACATTCAACACAACACAGTCGGCTCTTGGAGATAAAAATGGGATGTGGACTACTGTTGTGGCTGCTGCGGTTTTGATTCCTTAATTAAACCAAAACGTCGCCAGTTACTGCATTAACTTTTACTGACTTCA
>JBBTAR010000073.1:0-1081 GCA_038044065.1 Nanobdellota archaeon | reverse complement strand
ATATTGAAAAAAACCAAGCCATCCATGCAGCAAACCTCAGCTCAGGAACATTGCTAATTATTTTTACCCATACATCCATAGCATTGTCAAGCGCAGTCGGAGGAAATTGCATTAGTTCACCAGTTCTATCTTCAGGCTTTTATCCGCTTTTATTAAATCTTTTACTAACTGCTCTGGCGCAACATGCTTCCTTTTGACATTAACAACAAGCCTACCCTTCACAACTTTCGCGCCACTCCATTGCTTTTTGAATTCCATAGCGAACTTTTCCAGCTTTGCAGGCGGGCCAAGGTGCAGTTTCATGGGGTTTAACTTCTGCAAGGGCAGGTAGAACCAGTAAAACGCTGGGTTTTTTCCATCCCAGTGCCAGCCTTCCTCGAGAATTTTGAAGTCGCCTTCTGCAAGCGCCTGCTTGATTTTTTTGTACTTGCCTAAGAGTTTGCAACCAACAACATCTGGCTTGCCTTTTTCAGGCATGGAGTTGATTAAAATAAACCTTCTGTTTCTTTTTTCCTTAATTAATTGCTCTGCTGAAAATCTTTTGTGCTCGAAAAACTTGGTGCTGGGTTTTTTCAGAAATGCAGATGCTGTGTCTTTGAGTTTTAGGAATTTTTCCATGCCAAGCGCAGCAAGTGCATTCCTTTCAGGCTCGATTGGGTCTATTAAAATAAGAGGGCTCTGCAATTTTGATTTGTTCAGTATAACAAAAGCTGTGCGCGGATTTTTGTAAAAGTGCCGGACATCAATTAGCTGGCCTGCTTTCCACCTTACTGCACCTTTCAGCAGATTTTCAAAACCCTTGCAGTGGATTGTGAGAATTTCAATAGCATGCCCCGAAAAGCCGGAAATATATGATTCTGCACCGTAAACTTCCCCTGCTTTGAAGAATTGTTTTGCCAGCCTTATTTCGCCCTGTAGTTTTTTATTCTGGCTTATGTTTTTTCGCACCCATGCAACATGCAATGGCGAGAAATCGGTAATGTTTTTCGCGTTTTTGAGTTTTTTTATTTCCAAAACAGGAACAAGTTCTAAATAAAACTTTCCAAATTCAGCTGCAAAATAATCGCGCGAGCCATGAAGC
>JBBTAR010000072.1:0-9566 GCA_038044065.1 Nanobdellota archaeon | reverse complement strand
GGAACAATGCATTTTCACAAGGAAATTACAAAAGAAAAAGTCCTCGAAGGCTTCAAAAAATTCACAGGAGTTATAAAACAAACTCCGCCGTCAAAGTCGGCTGTCGCAAAGCGCGAAAGGGAGCGCGAAGTCTTCTGGTTTGATTTAATTTCAATAAGAGGAAAAGATGCTGAATTTGAAACAGGAGTCCAGCACGGAACTTACATCAGGACGCTTTGCATCCAAGTAGGAGACTATCTTGGAATTCCCGCGCACATGACTTTGCTGAGGCGAATTCAGGCTGGCCCGATGAAAATCAAAGACTCTGTGGCTTTTGAATTTATAAAAAAGAATTACAAAATGTACTTGAAAACAAGGTTAAATAAATACGTGCAGAATTTTGTAACTTCGCCTGAAGACGCAATGAAACACCTTCCGAGCGTCTGGATTGATGACGGCGTTTTGGAATACTTTCTTCATGGCTCGCCTGTTTTTGCGCCGGGAATTCTTGCATTCACATCAGATATAAAAAAAGGCGCAAATGTTGCGATTTTTGACGCGAAAAACAATCTGCTTGGCCTCGGAGTGGCTGAACTGCCAGCAGACGAAATTAAAACAGCAGCAAAAGGATTAGTAATAAAAACAGATGTCGTCCTAATTTAGAATATTTTATAAAGCTATTTTGTTGCGGAATTTGATGCTACAGATATTTCACGCAGCTGCGGGGCTTGCACTCAAAGAATGCTATCCCAACTTTGAAATCAGCCCAAGCTTTGTTGCTGGATGCATTGCGCCGGACTTATACGTAACTGCGCCGAGCGTATTTTCTTTCGGCGAAACGCATGACGTTACTCGAATAGAGCCAGCTGTGCTAAAATTACGGAATAAAAGTTTTGCTCTTGGATTTGCTACGCATGTATTTATTTTTGATCCAGTAAGCCATGGATTTTCAACATTGCATGGCTATGAATCTATGCGCCGGGGAGAAACGGCAGTCCTCAAGGACAGCTATTCATTCGGCTGGGTTGCAAAAAGATTTCCAAAACTAGTTTCACACACAAAAGCATACGAATGGGCTCATGTAGTTGCAGAGAGTTTCCTTGAGACTTGGATAAGCAAATACCATCCAGAAGTTCTACAAATTTCAAAAACACTGCATGGTGCAGATACGGGTGCAATTGTGGATGATTTGGCGCAAGCCTTTGGCAAGCCAAGAGAAAAAGTCGGCAAGGCAGTTGCAATAGGCCTGCAGTATGCGCATCAAATAAGCCGATTCCACAGGCTTCTCGCGCCATTTGCCAGAGACGATCTCGATAGCAGCAGGCAAAAGTGTTTGGAACAATGCCTGGAAAGATGCAGGCAATTTGGCAACAGCGATCTTGCAAAGCGCCTGATGGAATAATTTATGAAAAAAGCGATACCGCGCGCCCGCTTTTTCCATTCCGTTAACTCGCTTTCAAGGCGAGAGTTAACGTTATAATGCTTTCTTTTTTTATTAAAGCATGGCACATTCCGGCACATTGAATGAACTTCCCGCATCACAATCTGAACAAAGTTCAGATTGGCTAAGCCAAAATGAAATTTTGTCTACGGAGCTGCTTGAAATAATCTGCTGTCCGGTAGACAAAGCAGACTTGGCATATGATAAAAAAAAGCAAACTTTAACGTGCGTGAAGTGCAAATATATTTATCCGATAAAAGACGGAATTCCAATACTTCTTCCGCCTGAAATGATTGAAGCTGAGAAAAGAAATGGCAAGATTTAAAATAGTTATTGCAGTTGCATTTTTAATACTGATAATCGTAGGTGTATTTATGATTGGAAAAAAACTATCAAGCGAAGGTAAAACTGTTTTGCTGCGCACAAATATGGGCAATATAAAAATACAATTATACCCCGATATGCCAGTAACCGCGAGCAATTTTGAAAAACTCGTAGCGCAGGGATTTTACAATGGAGTTACTTTCCACCGCGTAATAAGCGGATTCATGATTCAGGGCGGCGACCCGACAGGCACCGGCATGGGCGGGCCTGGCTATGACATCAAGGACGAATTCACGCACAAAGGCGGAAATAAAAATAACAGAGGCACGATTTCAATGGCCAATTCAGGCCCTAACACGGGTGGAAGCCAATTTTTCGTAAATCTGGTTGATAATGGTTTTTTGGATGGCAAGCACCCCGCATTCGGCAAAGTCATAGAAGGGTTGGATGTTGTTGATAAAATAGCCGGCGTCCAGACAGACAGCAATGACAGGCCAGTGCAAGAAGTCAAAATCCTCAGCGCGGAAGTGCTCTAAGGCATCTGCAAGGCTTTTAAATATAATTGCCTATTTTATTGTATGCCGAGGTCGCATAACCTGGTACGGCAGCTTTTCTCTTTCGCAAAAGAGAAACGCTCCCGGGCATCTAAAGAGAAAGGCGGGCGCATCTGCGCTTCGCTTCGATGCACCGGAAAGCCACAGGAAATTGCGCAAGCCTGGAACGGCAGCTTTTCTTTCTTCAGAAGAAAGAAACGCTCCCGGGCATCTAAAGAAAGAACGGTGCGATCTACGATCGCACAAAATGCTTTGATGCTCGCAGTTCGGTTAGCTTGTTCCCGCGAGGGTGTCAGAGTTCAAATCTCTGTCTCGGCATTCAATATTTCCACAAGCTAAACACAACTAAAATCCAAATTGCAATACCAATAACATGCGAAACAGTGCAGATTGAGCAGATTGCGTGCAGGACTGTAACTTCCAGATAGATCAGATAGCTTACAAAAGCCAGCCCTGCAGTAGATATTAGCAAAAGCGGTTTCAGCGCTTTTTTATCATTAACTGCATAAGCATATGCCGTAGCGGCAATTAATAATACAAAACCCAAAAGCCCTATGAGTGCAACCGGTATTCCAAAAAGCGATGAATAAGTTGAATTTGTAACTGCATTGCACGAATTGCCAGTGATGCACAATGCGCCATACGATATTCTGGCTTTTGCCTGGTACGCTGCAAACGCCAGCCCCACCAAGGCCAGCACAATTACTGCAATCATTGGTTTTCTCATAATTTAGAGATGCGGCGATATATTTAAAAACTTGCTCAGAGCGCAGATTAGGTTTATAAACAGTCCAAGCAGGTTATTTTTATGAAAAAACTATGCTTAGTACTGCTCGCCATAGTCTTGCTGGCATTATTCAGCAGTGTGGCTGATGCAGGCATAAACGCACCGGATTTAATAGTGCGCAAAGTAATAGTTTATCCAACATCTGCTGTGAATGTAGTTTATGTTCCAGCAGATGGTTCTTTCGTGAAAGTTGGATTTACATTCATGGTTGCTAATTATGGCACAATGACCGCGCAAAAATCAGGCACAAAAGTAACTCTGATTTTGCCAAATGGCAGCAAACAAGACTTTGGAGTTTATCGCACAAATGCGCTAGCGCCGTTGCAATCGTACATGTGGCCAATAAATAATCCGGCGCCAGGGCAGATAATTAATTTTGCAATGGCAGGCACAAATACTCTGCTGGTTTGCGCAGATGCTTTAAACCAAGTCCAAGAAGGCCAGGAAGGCAATAACTGTGCAAAGGCATTTTTTAATGTTAAAGTCAAGTGATTTATATCTACGATATATTTAAAAAGCCTTAACCTAAGCTGAAATCATTCCTACTTCAGTAGGTTGCCTGTTTGGGCACAAAATGAATTGTGTTCTATTGGCATTGCTTTAATATGAGCGAAGAAAAAAAACCAAATCCGGCACAATCTGAAACAAAAGTTTCGGCTACGCCTAGCGCTGAAAGCGCTCCGGAATTCCGAGAGCTTATTCGAATCATAGATAGAGACATACCTGGCAACACTGCAATTTTCATGGCTATGACAAAAGTCCGCGGTATTGATTTTATGATGGCAAATGCTATCTGCAATGTTCTTAACGTAAACAGAACTGAAAAATGCGGAAATTTCACTCACGAACAGATTGAAAAAATAGAAGATGCAATGAAACACCCTGACAAATATGGCATTCCTTCCTGGCTTTTCAACCACAGAAAAGACCTGGAAACAGGCGCAGACAGGCACATAGTTGCCTCTGATTTGAAACTGCAGACTGAAATGGATATACGATTTGTCAAGAAAATCAGAGTTTACAGAGGAATAAGGCACACCAAAGGCTCAAAGAAAGTCAGAGGCCAGCACACACGTTCAACTGGCAGGCGCGGAAGCACACTCGGCGTCCAGAGAAAGAAGAAGGGCGCTCCTGAAGGCGCTGCCAAGAAACTAGCGGCCGCAAAAGAAGGAGGCAAGAAGTAATGCTCAAGAGAAAAAAGCAATTCAGCAGGCCAAAGAAACCATGGCAGCTTTCAAGAATTAAAGAGGAAAACCAGCTTGCCAAAGAATACGGCTTAAGAAACAAGAAAGAACTTTGGCGCACTGCTGAGCTTCTCAAGAACTGGAGAGAGCTGGCCAAGCAGACAGTCAGCCTTGCCGGCGAAGAGCAGGCACGGGAATCAAAAATCCTTCTGACAAAACTTCAAAAATACGGCATCGTTTCTGCTGAGGCTGATATTGACGACGTGTTGGCATTAGATCTCAAACGCATACTTGAAAAAAGATTGCAGACTTTGGTTTACAAAAATAGCATGGCTTTGACTCCGAAACAGGCAAGGCAGTTTATAACACACAACAAAGTCACAGTTAATGGGGAAAAAGTCAGCTCGCCAGCATACTTGGTAAAAACAAGCGACAAGATTGCATTCATTCACGGCTTCAAGCCGAATTTAGTATCCCCTGCAAAAGCGCAGGAGTTGAAGGCAGACTTGGCGGAAGCAAGGAAAGTTAAGACTGAAATGAAAGAAAAAGCAGAAGTAGCAGTTAGGGAGGTGGCTAAATAAAATGGCAGATAAAATCGGAATAGTTCACATATATGCCTCATATAATAATACAATAATACACATCACAGACCTGACCGGAACTGAAACAGTAGGCTTCAGCTCTGGCGGACAGATGGTAAAGGCAGACAGATTAGAAGCATCGCCGACAGCTGCAATGATGGCTGCAAAAAAAGCAGCCGCAGAAGCAATGGAAAAAGGTGTAACAAAAATTTATGTTAAGGTAAGAGCGCAGGGCGGGCAGAATGGCGCAAGATACCCTGGCCCCGGCGCACAGCCAGCCATAAGGGCATTAACAAGGTCTGGAATGAGAGTAATGGGTATTGAAGATGTCACTCCTATACCGCATGGCGGATGCAGAAAGAAAGGCGGAAAGAGGGGGCGAAGGGTATAATGGCAAACTTTGAAATATTAGCTCAATCAGAGAATGAAATGACTATTGCAATTGATAAAACAACTCCTGCGTTTGTAAATGCAGTGCGAAGGACGGCAGTATTCGACGTTCCGGTTCTGGCTATTGAAGATGTTTACTTTACAAAAAACTCATCTGCGCTTTATGATGAAATAATTGCGCACCGATTGGGATTGATTCCATTGAAAACTGATTTGAAATCATATAACGCGCCTGAAGACTGCACTTGCAAGGGAAAATTATGCGCGAAATGTTCTGTAAAAATAATCCTAAAAGCAAAAGGGCCTGCCACAGTATACTCCGGCGACATGAAATTCAAAGATCCTGCAATAAAAGCAATTCACGCGCAGATACCAATTGTAAAACTGCTCGAAGGCCAGGAAATAGAATTGGAAGCAGTTGCAGTCCTAGGAAAAGGAAAAGTCCACACTAAATGGAGCCCTTGCCATGCATGGCACAGAGGCTGGCCAGAATTTACATTCACAAAAGAAGCAGATGCAAAAGCAGTCCTTGACAAAATACCAGGCGATGTTGTAAAAAAGGACGGCAAAAGTATAGAAGTAAAAGACTTCGGAAAGTGGACAGATGCCTACGAACAAATGCTGAGAGGCGCTGGAGTTGAAGTCAAAAACAGCGAAACAAGATTCATACTTTATTTGGAAAGCTGGGGCCAGTTAAAGCCAGCAGAAATACTAACGCAGGCTGTTGGTATTTTGCAGTCAAAGGTAAAAGAAGCAAAACTGTGATATGCGGAGGAGAGGATTTCCTTCGGCCTTTTTCAAAAGAAAAAAGGATGCCGTTTGAACCTCCGAACCCACTAAGGGACTACCCTTTCGCATGATGCAAAACACCAGTCTTGCATGCAACCTCAAGGTAGCGTGTTTGACCGCTTCACTACCTCCGCACACATAAGCGGTATAAATTCATGCTTAATTGCGTTTAAAAACCTACGCAAAGAAAACATAAAATGAAAATAACAGGGCCAACAAATCCATTGTTAAGAAAGCAAATAGAAGAGCTGGCTAGCCAGAAGGCTTTAATATGGCAGAGGCTTGCCTCAGAGCTCGGCAAGGCGAGACGGAACAAGAGAGTCTTAAACCTGTCTGACTTGCAGAGACACACTAAAAGCGGAGAAACAGTCCTCCTGCTTGGAAAACTGCTTGCAACAGGCATACTTAAGAACAAGCTGACAATTGCAGTCTGGAATTCCTCTGCAAAAGCGCACGAAGCAGTCAAGGCATCTGGAAGTTCAATAATCCCAATCTCAGAATTAATGAAGAAAAATCCAAAAGGAACTGGAATAAAGGTGCTAGGTTAGATGAAAAATAATACAAAAGGAGTGTATCTGCAGGACTTAAGTGCGTTCGGCCTTGTGCCGAACTCGCTGAAAGCGCCGGCTGATTTTGCGGCCGAATGAAAGTAATTGATGCAACTGGATTAATCGCTGGCAGGCTAGCCACCAGAATAGCAAAGATGGCTCTGATGGGCGAAACAATAAAAATAGTCAACTGCGAAAAAGCAGTTGTTTCTGGCACTCAGGAAGCAACAATAGCGAGATGGAAGCGCATGAAAAAGAGAACAGACCCATTCAAGGGGCCATTTATCTCATTATCTCCAGACAGAATGCTGAGGCGCATGATTTATGGCATGCTTCCCCATAAGAGGCAGACTGAAGAATCGCGCGGAATGCAGGCCTATGAGAGAATCATGTGCTACATATCAATTCCAGATGACTTGAAAAACCAGAAATTCGAATCAATTGCTGGTGCAAACTCAGACAGGCTCAGGGTTGAATTTATGACTCTTGAAAGAATTTCAAAAATAATTAAGGGATAATGGCAAAAAAAGAAAAGAAAGATCGTTCACACGCGTCAGGAAAAAGAAAGCGCGCAATCGCAAGAGCCACAGTAAGGCCAGGCACAGGCGTAGTTAGAATTAATTCCATGCACATAAGCACAATGGAGCCTGAAATTGCAAGATTAAGACTACAGGAGCCAGCCATGCTGGCAGGCGAATCTGCATTGAAAGTGGATATTGATGTAAATGTCCGCGGTGGCGGATGGTCTGGACAGGTTGAAGCTTCACGATTAGCTATTGCCAAAGCACTTGCAGGCTACTTCGGCGAAGAGATGAAGAAAACCTTTTTAGACTATGATAGGCATATGTTGGTTGCGGACACAAGATTCAAGGAAGCAAGAAAGTTCGGAACACACTCGCGGGCAAGAGCCAAGAGGCAAAAGTCATACAGATAATGGAGAATAAAAAATGATAAGCCAAACTATTAGCAATTTGCTAATCATTTTCCGCGGTTGCGGAAAGGCGGAAGGGAAAGCGTAAAATGATAAACCAAAATCCACTAGCAGTTGTTGAAAATTTTGCTAATCATTTTTTGGCTATAATTGGAGAATAAAAAATGATAATACCGATAAGATGCTGGAGTTGTGGAAAACCTGTTGCTCAATTATGGGAGCAGTTCAAAGACAGAGTGGCTAATGGCGAGCCTGCCAAGATAGTTTTAGACCACCTTGGCTTAAAGAGATACTGCTGCAGAGTATTATTCCTCGGGCACATTGACCTGATAGATACAGTTGCAAGGTTCAAGAAAGCATAATCATGCAGTATTTTTTTAAATTGTCGGGGGAATCTTTTGGCTTAGCTCTTGCCGAGTTAGAAGCTTTGTTTGAAATTTTTGTAATAAAACATAAATTAAAGAAAAAAACTTCTAAAAACATAGTTATTGCTGAAATTCCTAGCAAAAGAGAAGGTATTTTAGAACTTTGTAAGCGTTCTGCATTTATTCAGAAAGTTTACCTAAATAAATTAAAAATTTGGGAAGCACTGAAAGGCAGGTTTCTTGAGCGCGAGCCGATGAAAAAGCCAGCTTTCCATCCAACAATGCTAAAGCCGAAGCTTGCGCGGCTTCTTGTTAATCTTTCCGGAGCAAAAGAAGGAGAAACAATATTGGATCCATTCTGCGGCGCTGGCTCAATACTGATTGAAGCCGCAGTTCTTGGCACAAAAGTTATTGGCACGGATTTTGATTCTGAAATGATTGCGCGCGCAAAAAAGAATTTGGAATTTTACAAAAAACTTTACAAAAATAACTTGAATTCGCCGCTCGTGCCGTATCCACGCACTAAAGTGCGCGGTTTTAACGGCACTCACCTTGAAAGGCGAATTCAAGGAATGGAAAAAGCGCTTCATCCCGCGCCCTCAAGGGCGGGGTTTTCGCGCTTTTTTCATAAAAACCTTAAATTAAAAGTTGCTGATGCAACACAATTGGAAAAAGTTTTCAAGCCAAACTCCGTAGATGCGATTGCAACTGACTTGCCTTATGGACGGTCGAGCCGCGCAAGTTTGAAAAATCTTGAAGTTTTGTATAAAAATTTCCTAACATCTGCTCACACTACCCTCAAAAACAAAAAATACCTTGTACTGATGTATCCGCACTACATTAATACTAAAAAACAAATTAGCAAAAAACAATGGACGCTAATTTCCGAAGGTGAGTTGTATGTGCATGGCGGGCTGACAAGGAAGCTGGTTGTACTGAAGAAGGTTTAACCCTGCGCTGATGCAACCGGAGCTGATGGTTCTTGCTCTGCCGCCAAGGCCTGCGCGCGGTAATTACTGCAGTACTCCAGCGCTTTTGCTTTCAGCACGCCCGCCACGTTTAATCTATCGCTAAAGAAATTATCAATTGTGCCCTCTGTTGTACGCACACGCAAGTCAGGAGCCCCTACCGGCGAGGTTCCTAAAAACACACGTAAATACGGTGTAGCTAGCCCCACCGTTGGTACGCCGACATAAATATCTACTATTCTACTATATGTGTCGCGTCCATTCCAAGGCATATTTTCCTGTGTTACTATTGCAGACATGTCATCAGGCAATCTGTTCAGCTCCCCTTCTATTCTGCTACTTAACTCTTTTCGTAAGATGGGTAACAGGGATACTAACAAACCTGTTCCAAAGCGTAATATTTCACTTTCCATATATTTACCACTGGCATTAATCTTAAATAACTTTCGCTCCTGAAGCAGACAATAGGAACTTTTATAACTATCGCCTTCCGGCTTGCGTTATGGCGGACTCAGCAGGCCAATCCAAAGCGAAACCCTTGGTTTCGCTAGGTTCCCTACCAGGAACTTTTGTTAAGTTTCCATCTGACAGGCTGGCAAAATACCAGAAGGCAGGCTACCGCATCACAGGGCAGAATAAGCACACTGGCGTTGAAATATGCAGGTGGACAAAATCTCGGATGCGTGGCGAGAGGAACTGCTACAAGGCAACTTATGGCATCCGCA